>PLAK01000061.1 GCA_003134115.1 Candidatus Changshengia sp. | reverse complement strand
ACGAGCACCCTCGCCATGCATCCTCCCCCGCTCGTCCTGACCGACGTCACGCGCCGTCTCCTGGAGGGTCTGGCTCGCCGGCCCACCACCTCCCAGCGAGCCGCACTCCGTGCCCGCATCCTTCGATTCCTGTAAGAAGATTGCGCTCTCGTCGCATCTACTGTATGTGGGACTCCACATCCAGGTCATGGGGGTCGTCATGACCGATACCGAGCGGGAGGCCGAGTTCGAACGGGCTGTGCTCCCCGAGGCCAATCGCCTGCTCGGGCTCGCCGTAGCCATTGTCGGTGACCCGCATGAGGCCGAGGACGTCGTCCAAGAGAGCATGTTCTCGGCTTGGCGCTCCTGGAGGGCGCTGCGCGATCCTAATAGCCTCTCCGCTTGGCTCACCCGTATCTGCGTTAATCACGCGATACACCGCCGCAGATTGCTGCACCGCCGCCTTCTCTGGCCCCCTGAGCGCTGGGCGGTGGAGCCAGTGCTCCCTACCCTTCCAGAAGCGCGGCTGGCCGAGATTGAGCGGGCCTTTCGATCGCTTTCTGGGCCGCAACGGGCAGTGGTTGTACTCCACCACGTCGACGGCCTAACGATTACAGAATGCGCCGGGGCCCTCGGGTGCCGCCCCGGAACCGCCCGGAGCCATCTCGGAAGGGCGATGGAGAAGCTCAGAAGGGGACTCGCTGATGCCTGATCCTAACCGCCCAACGGACGACGAGGTGGTCCGCCTGCTGAGAACTTATGTTGGCAACCTTCGTCGACGAGTGGCGCCTACCGAGGTAGATTCCAGCGTAATGGACCGTATCCACCTGCAACGGCGGGGAGCTCGCGTCGGACTGGTGGCTACAAGCGTCGTCGTGATCGTTGGCATTGCGGCGGTTGCCGGCATCGCGCTCGCCGTCCACGTTGGAAGGTTTCAAGGACCGACGGCAACCTCTGGAGACACCGGGACAACGCCAACAGGCACGGCCGCCGTGGCGTGGCGCACCGTGAGCACTCCGTCTGGCTTTGCGCCGAGCGCCATCTCTTGCCCCAGCTCCGGTGAGTGCTCGGCGGTTGGCGGGAGCACCGTTTGGCGTTACTCCAATGGTGCCTGGACCCTCGCAGGCAGTTCAGGTCCTGATACCTCCCTGGACGGTGTGACGTGCCTGAGCTCTGGCGGCGACTGCTGGGTGGTTGGTCAGCAAACCGAAGCGCCCGCAACCGGCACCCCCGACGCCGTCCTCCAGCCTTTGATCGAGCAGGACGCCGGGGCCGGGTTGACCGTTGTGAATGGCCCGGCGGTCGTCGGCGACACCGATTCGCTGAGCGCCGTTACGTGTGTGACCGAGGAGGACTGCTGGGCGGTTGGCGTCTTCGGTACCGATTCCCAGAACGGCGGAGACGGCCTCGAGCACCCCCTCATCGAGCATTACGACGGAGCAGCCTGGACCGTCGTGAGTAGCGCGAAACCTCTAATCAACGGTTCACTGAGCTCGGTTGCTTGCGTCGGCGCCAACGAGTGCTGGGCGGTTGGCAGCACGTCTGACGGCGTGCTCATCGAGAACTATTCCGGAGCGGCGTGGTCTGTGACTGTGAACGATGATGGTGCGGGTGGGGGCACCGGACTAGGTCGTTTGATGTGTGTCAGCGCCAGCGATTGCTGGGCAGTGGGAGGTACCTTTGGCGTCGGCGTTCAACCCTTGATCGAGCATTACTCAACTGGTGCCTGGGCCCTCGTTGCCAGCCCGTTGGTCAGCGGTTCGCCGGATGGCGGTTTGCTTTCCGGCGTGGCCTGCACATCCGCTGAACGATGCTGGGCGGTCGGCGCGATCGAACCTGTTCCTAATGGCGCCGGCGAACCACTCGGTACAGCAACGGCGCACCCATACGCGGGCGGAGGGGAACCGCTCATCGAGCGCTACTCGGCCGGCTCCTGGGAGGTGGTTTCCGGCCCGACGGCGGTCAGTGGCGAGGAATTGTCCGCCATAGACTGCGTCTCCTCGACGGACGAGTGCTATGCGGTCGGCCTCGGTCTGGCCGAGGTAGCCACCGGCCCGTAGATAGTCGGCGCCAATGGCGGCACGACCAGCGTGCACGCTGGGCCGGACTCGGAGCGACGGATCGCCCTGATGGGGAACAGCACCGCGAGGAGGTCCGACTGGCTCGCCCGAGGGTTCGGGGGCGAAACTGACCGACGGGATTCACGAATGAGGTGAGCGCCTGAATGTGTCCGGTCGACAAGGGCCTTGGCCAAGGCAGCGCCGCCTCGACACCTGACGGAGGCAGCGGAGCGGGCGGGTGCGTCCCGCCCACCGGGTGGCAGCACCGGCACGTCTTGACGACGGGAAGCCGGCGAGGAGATCGCCCGGCTGCGACGGTAAGGCTTTGTCCCGGGGAGGACTGGACGGCTCCGTTCCATCGGCATCACGATGTCCATGTCGAGATCGTGGAGGACCAGTGAGCGCTGCGCCTCAGCTCGGTTCAAAGTCACCGAATCTTCCACGGAAGAGCAGAACCACAGCGCTCTCTTAGCGAAGTTCTCGGTCAGGGAATACAGGGGATTGACGGGACCTTGGTCACCCGCGTACCATCCGTGCTGACAAGCCACAGGACCGACCTAGGAATGCGCGCAATCGCACAGCATACGAGGAAGGGGTCATGGACTTCCGGAGAGCAAAGCGCTTTCAGGTTCTGGTGGGGGCCGGCTTTCTCGCACTCGTCGTGGCGACCAGCATTCCGGTCAACGCAGCACCCGGCCCTTCAAGCGCGTCGGATCAAAACTGGGGTTCAACGGCTACAGCTTCCGTCATCGCAACCAGCGCCCCCGGTCTATTCCCCTCGTCGTTTGGAGACGTGCGGGTGGACAACGCCGACGACATCACGGTCTACGTCGTGGGGACAGACCCAGCGCTGGAATCCTGGGTCAACGGCCGGTTGAGCAGCGGCGTTCACGTCACATACCTCACAGTGAAGTACAGTCTTGAGCAGCTCAACGCGTTGGTGACTCAGGTGGAGCACGACACCTCGACTCTCAAAGCACAAGGCGTCAACATGGCTTACCTGGGGCCCGATGCGGCGACCAGCACCGTCGATGTCATCTTGCAGACTCCCCCCACGGCAAACTCGACAACCGCAGGTACGGCGAGTGCGACGGTGGCTCCTGCAGGCTACGCGAATGCTGCTCAGGTGGCGCTCAACACTCTCTATGGCAACGGGCGTCTCACAGTCTCGTCGTACACATCAACGCCGGCCACGCCACTCGATGGGTATTGCCCTGTGGGATGTCGCTTCGATGACTACTCGGCGTTCTATGGAGGTGACTCGATCACTACGAGCGCAGGCGTGGGGTGCTCGTCGGGTTTCGCAGTTCGCGAATCCAATGGCACGCCTGCTGTTCTCAGTGCCGGTCATTGTTCGACGGGACGTGGAACCGAGGAATTTGTCAACTGCGAATACGGACAGAACAACTGTTCGGTGTCGTGTCCCGGGAGCTATCCGTCCTACTGTCCCGTTCGTGAACTCGGTACGACCGGCACGTATCAGCCTCCGAGTACCGGGTGGGACTTCGAAGCCATTGACATGCCCTCAGGTCTCACGAGCACGAATGAAGTGTACGGTGGTAGCCCTACCAGCCACGATCCTCCGATATACACGGTCAACGGGCAAGTGCTCGAGGCGAGTGGGGCCTGTTGCCTGACGGTGGATGGTGCCACGGTCGGGGAAACAATTCACGACGTAGTCTTCAGCGACGACTGGTCCGCCTTCTACGACGGTTACTGGGTTAATAGCCTTGGAGTCACCTACAACCGCGCCGATCCCGGTGACCCTATGTGTGGGCCGGGTGACAGCGGCGGACCCGTCTACGAGCACGAGAGCAACTACTCTGATGTGCTCGCGAATGGTACGTTGGTTGCAAATTCCCCCGGTTTCCCGATTGGAGGAGGGACGACGGTCTGGGCATGCTTATTCCAGGAGTTGTACGAGAGTCTAGGCGGAGACGGCCTCACCCTGGTGACCTAGTGGGGCGCGGCCTTAATTCGTGACCCAGGCGGTGGGGTCGCCGAGGTAGAGGCCGCAGGCGCAGTCCAAGGCGTCGGCAGGGGTTGCCTCGAAGGCTCCGTTGGGCAAGAAGCTGTCTTCGTAGCCGTCTCTGCTGGCCAGGTAGACGGCGAAGCCGAAGTATGTCGCCGACCCCGCGTAGCGGAGGCGGCAGAGGGGCAGAAGGTCGCCGTCGGACAGGACACCGTCGACGTAGGCCAGGTTGCCCCGGAAGCGCACCCGCACGTCCTGGAGTTGGGGCCAGCGCTCCCGTTGCCGGGCCACCAGCTTGCCCTGCAGCGACAGCTTGGTGCTCTCCGGGATCTTCATGCGGGCCTCGCGGCGCGGAGCCGAACATCCGTACGATAGTGGTACCCGTCCACCCTCACGAGCACCCTCGCCATGCATC
>PLAK01000063.1 GCA_003134115.1 Candidatus Changshengia sp. | reverse complement strand
GCTTGGCGACGGTGCGCTTGGCTGCGGTGCGCTTGGCCGCGGTGCGCTTGGCGGCCGGAGCCCGCTTGGCGACGGTGCGCTTCGCAGCCGGCTTGGCCGCAGTTGCCCTCTTGGCAACGCGCCGCTTCGCGCCGCGCTTGGCCGGCGCGCGCTTCGCGGTGCCACCGCGCACTGCCGAGGCGACTTGCCCAATCGCCTTGCGCAGCTCGCTGTCGATCTTCTCGACCGACTTCTCAAGCCCTGCGAGTCGCTTCTCCAGCTCGCCGACGGGCAGTGCCTTGACGAGACCCTGGACCGCCTTGAGGAGATCTCCGCCGGCCCCGCTGCGCGGTGCCGCGGCGCGTGCCCGGCGAACCGTGGCTTTGACGGCTCGCCTTGCGGTGCCGCTCTTGCTTCGTCTAGTCCTGGCCATATGCTGAAAGCCTCCGTTGGTTGTGACAGCCGGCGGGTCTGCCGACTGCCGGTCCTGCGTTTTGGACAGGGAGCGGATAATCGCTCCCGTCAGGATCGCCACATAGCATGCAGCCTACATACATGGATGTCAACGTGTGAGGGCGATCGTTACTGCCGCAAGGGTGCTCTCGGCCGCCTTCCAATGGGTGCAATCCACCGTGTGGTGCGACCCCTGCGACGCGGTGACGGAGGTGCTCCACGTGGCTGGCCTGCGCACGCTGCGGGTCGATGCCCCGTCCCTGTCACCGCACACACGAGCCGCGCAGATCGCCGATTGCCGTGTGGATGATCTCGACCGCGGCTCTCATGCGGCCTCCACCCCGGTGGAACGCGACCGGCTGCTCACCGATCCGGGAAGACATCCTCTTCCGTCAATCGAGCCGCCGGTACCAGAGTGAGGTCGGACGCAGGCCGGAGCGGTCCGGCCGCATTGCGTAATCGGGAATCACTCCCACCTTGATCCAACCCATGTGGGCGTAGAGCTGCTCTGCGTCGCTCCCCGTCTCCGTGTCGAGGATCAGCAGGGTGCGTCCCAGGGCCCGGGCCTCGACCTCCAACTGCTTCATGAGGCGGGCGCCGACTCCCAGCCGCCGCGCGGAGCGATGGACCAGCATCTTCTGCACCTCGGCGCGATGGGTGGCATTGGACTGCCATGAGAGCATCAGCTGCACGCAGCCAACCAGCCGATCGTCGAGGAAGGCGGCGAGCACGACCCGGCGACCCAGGTCCATCTCGTTGAGCACTCCCGCGAACCAGTCCCGGGCCTCGTAGTGGGCGAGCGGTGCGACGAAGCTCACCGAGGCGCCGCCCTCCACGGAGTCGACCAGCAGGTCGGCCAGATCGTCGAGGTGACGGCGGGCCGAGAGGGCGTCGAGGCGGCGGATGACCACCTCCGGCCGGCGCCGGACCACGGGCTCAGTCACTGCAGTCACGGCAGAAGGTTACATTCCGGGTGCGCGAGTGCATCATCGACAGTTGATGCCGGCTGTGCGGGTCCCCACCTATCGGGCGATGGTTCTTCGCGAGCGAAGCTCCTCCCTCGCCGCGGAGGAACGCCCTGTGCCCGAGCCCTGCGAATACCAGGTGGTGCTGCGGGTCGCGGCCTGCGCCGTCTGTCGCACCGATCTCCACGTCGTGGATGGGGAGCTGGACCGCGGTGTCCTCCCCATCGTGCTCGGGCACCAGGTGGTGGGCAGGGTCGTGTCGGCGGGGCCGGATTCCGCCCTGCAGGTGGGAGAGCGGGTGGGCGTGCCGTGGCTGGCCTCGACCTGTGGAAGCTGCGACATGTGTGCCACGGGGCGCGAGAACCTCTGCACCTCCGCCCGCTTCACCGGCTGCGACGTCGACGGCGGTTTCGCCGAGCTCATTCTGGCCGACTCCCGCTTCTGCCTCCGCCTGCCCGATGCCTACGGGGATGTCGAGGCGGCGCCGCTCCTCTGCGGCGGCCTCATCGGCTTCCGAGCGCTTCGGATGGCGGGCCAGGCATCGACGCTGGGCCTGTACGGTTTCGGCAGCGCCGCACATCTGATCGCGCAGGTGGCGCGCCACCGCGGGGCCTCGGTCTACGCCTTCACGCGGGCTGGAGATCGCGCCGGCCAGGAGTCTGCCCGCAGCATCGGGGCGACGTGGGCGGGGGACAGCACGGGTCCTGCTCCCGAGCCACTCGACGCCGCCATCATCTTCGCTCCGGTGGGCGAGTTGGTGCCCCTCGCACTCGCAGCGGTGCGGCCCGGGGGCATCGTGGTCTGCGCCGGCATCCACATGAGCGACATCCCCCGGTTCCCCTATTCGCTGCTCTGGGGGGAGCGGTCGATCCGTTCCGTGGCCAACCTCACCCGGGAGGACGGCGCCGAGTTCATGACGCTGGCGGAGACGGCGCGGATCGACGTCGTGACCGAGGTGCTGCCCCTGGCCCAGGCGGATCGGGCCCTGGAGCTGGTCCGGGCCGGCCTGGTGCAGGGGACGGTCGTCCTGGTTCCCGACTGAGAGCGCCGCTCCGAGCCCGCTCACGAGGTGACCCGGGACATCCGCCGGCCGCGATGCGCAGGTGGCAGGTGTGAGATCTCCGCCAGCGGGTACAAATACCCCCATGACCGAGCACAGCGCCGAGCTTCTTCCGATCCTTCCTCTTGACGAGGTCGTCGTCCTGCCTCACATGACCGTGACCGTCGCGGTCCAGGGGGAGGCCCAACGTGCCGCCATCGAGGCGGCCAGCCAGGGCAATCGCCTCGTCCTCCTCGTCCCCCGCATCGAGGGCAAGTTCGGCAGCATCGGCACCGTCGCGCGGGTGCAGGAGTCGGGCAAGCTGCCCACCGGAGCCGAGGTCTCGATCCTCACCGGCCAGTACCGCGCCCGTCTCGGCGCGGGGCAGGCGGATGTGGGCGGCGCGCTGTGGGTGCAGGTCGACCCCGCCCCGGACGACGAGAACCCCTCCGAGGCGGTGGTCGAATTGGCGCGCGAATATCGCGCGCTGGTCGAGAGCCTGCTGGAGATCCGGGGCGCCAGCGGAGCCATCCAGTTTCTCCGCGAAGCCCGCGCCCCCGGGCACCTGGCGGATCTCTCCGGGTACTCCCCCGACTTCAGCCTGGCCCAGAAGCTGGAGATCCTGGAGACGCTCGACGTCGAGAAGCGGCTGACCCTCGTCATCGCCTGGACCAAGGAGGCGCTCGGCGCCGCCGATCTCAAGGACCGCATTCGCACCGAGGTGGCCGAGGGGATGCAGAAGACTCAGCGCGAGTTCATCCTGCGCCAGCAGCTCGAGACCATCAAGAAGGAGCTGGGCGAGGGCGGCGACGACGTCGTCTCGACCTATCGCAAGCGGCTCGCCGAGGCCGGCATGCCGGAGAAGGTGGCGGCCGAGGTGGAGCACGAGCTCGACCGGCTGGAGCGCACCAGCGAGCAGAGCCCCGAGCACGGCTGGATCCGGACGTACCTGGACTGGATGCTCGATCTCCCCTGGAACGTACGCTCCGATGACAACTTCGACCTCACCGCCGCGCGCCAGGTGCTGGACACCGACCACACCGGGCTCGAGGACGTCAAGGACCGGATCATCGAGTTCCTCGCCGTCCGCAAGCTGCGCAAGGAGCGCGGATTGGAGGTGATCGGCGGGCGGGGCTCGGGGGCGATCATCACCCTGGTCGGCCCACCCGGCGTTGGCAAGACCTCGCTCGGCGAGTCGGTCGCGCGCGCCCTGGGGCGCAAGTTCGCTCGCGTCTCGCTGGGAGGCATCCGCGACGAGGCCGACGTGCGCGGCTTCCGCCGCACCTACGTCGGCGCCCAGCCGGGGCGCATCGTGCGCGCCCTCAAGGAGGCGGGCACCAAGAACCCGGTGATCATGCTGGACGAGATCGACAAGGTCGGCGCCGACTGGCGCGGTGACCCCTCGGCGGCGCTCCTCGAGGTGCTCGACCCCGCCCAGAACAACACCTTCCGCGATCACTACCTGGAGGTCGACCTCGATCTTTCCGAGGTGCTCTTCATCCCCACCGCCAACGTCTCGGAGACCATCCCAGCCCCTCTTCTCGACCGGATGGAGCTGATCCGGCTCGACGGCTACACGGAGCAGGAGAAGCTGGCGATCGCCCGCGATCATCTGCTCCCTCGTCAGGTCGCCCAGGCGGGTCTGAAGCCTGAGGAGATCGAGGTCGGCGACGACGCCATCCTCAAGGTGGTCACCGACCACACCCGCGAGGCCGGGGTCCGCAACCTGGAGCGCGAGCTGGGCAGGATCACCCGCAAGCTGGCCACCCGAATCGCCACCGGCGCCGTGGAGACACCAGTTAAGGTCGGATCTGACCAGATCAGGGACTATCTGGGCAAGCCCAAGTTCGACAACGAGGTCGAGGAACGGACGGCGGTTCCCGGTGTGGCCACCGGGCTGGCCGTCACCGGTGCGGGCGGCGACGTCCTCTTCGTCGAGGCGGCCAGCAGCGGCTCCGACGGCAACCTCCTGCTCACCGGTCAGCTCGGTGACGTGATGAAGGAGTCCGCGCAGATCGCGCTCTCCTACGTCCGCTCGCACGCTGAGCGGCTGGGGATCGGTGCCGAGGCGGCTGCCAAGGGTTTCCACATCCACGTCCCCGAGGGCGCGGTGCCCAAGGACGGACCCTCGGCCGGGGTGACCATGACCACGGCGATCGTCAGCCTGCTCACCGGGCGCCCGGTGCGGAGCACGGTGGGGATGACCGGCGAGATCACCCTGCAGGGGCTGGTGCTGCCCATCGGCGGGGTCAAGCAGAAGGTGCTGGCCGCCCACCGCATGGGCCTCACCGAGGTGATCCTGCCCCGGCGCAACGAGCAGGACCTGGACGACGTGCCCGAGAGCGTCCGCACTGCGATGAAGTTCCACCTGGCGAGCCGCGTCGATGATGTGCTCGCCGTCGCCCTGGAGCCGCCCCGCGCGGAGACCGGCGCCGCCGCCTGACGCCGCGGTGATCCGGCGCTCTCGCCCGAGCCCCTCCGAGCCGCCCCCTATACTCGAATCGCCGTGAGCGACCTGGCCCCTCTGAACGATGAGATCGACACCCTCATGGGGAGCCTGCGCGCCGAGTCGCGGGACATCCGGGTCTTCTTCCAGGTCTTCGCCGGCAAGCTGGCCTTTGCTCTCCCGGACGCCGTGGAGATCGAGCGTGACGGGTCGCTCTTCACGCGAAGGCGGCCGATCCGAAGGATCACGGTGCGAGTCGGCGACGACATCCTGGAGGCCGAGATGACCCGGGAGGGATTGGTCTGCCGGGAGGTCCAGGTCCTCAACGGGCTGACCGACGAGATCAGCTTCGAAGCCTGGATGCGGGTGCTCGCGGTGTCGCTCCGGCAGAAGGCGCGCAGCACCGCGGAAGCGAGCGCCGTCCTCCGCGCCCTGCTCACCTGACCCTCGGCCGGGCCGCCGGCGCCATCCCTCATCAGCGCGGGAGCTCTCCGCGCACCCGAACAGGATCGCCCATGGCACCAGATGTTGTGCTCGGCCTGGTCACCGGCCACCAGATGGGGGACGGGCCCCGAGAGGCCTCTGGTACCATTCGGCGATGGGAGAGCACCTCGTGCCGCCGGCCGGAAGGGGGGTCGGAGGGAGGCGAGATGGAGGTTGAGCTGGGGCGCTCCAAGCGCGCTCGCCGAGCCTACGGATTCGATGAGGTGGCCCTCGTCCCCGGACGGGTGACCATCGACCCCGATGAGATCGAGGTCGGGATGAGCCTTGACGGGATCACGCTTGCCATCCCCTTCTTGGCGGCTGCCATGGATGGGGTGGTGGACGTCCGATTCGCCGTCGAGATGGGCCGGCTGGGCGGGCTCGCCGTCCTCAACCTGGACGGCGTCCAGTGCCGGTACGAGGACCCGTCGGAGGTGCTCGAGTCGATCTCCGCCGCCCCTCCGTCCGAGGTCAACGTGCTGCTCCAGAAGATCTACCAGGCCCCGATCCAGGATGGCCTGATCGGCCAGCGGATCGAGGAGATCAAGAAGGGCGGCGGCCCCTGCGCCGTCTCGACCGTCCCCGCCCAGGCGGCCCGCCGGGCCGGGATCGTCCAGGAGGCGGGTGCCGACTGCCTGGTGGTCCAGGGCACCGTGCTCACCGCGCGCCACATCAGCCGCAGCCACAAGCAGCTCTCCTTCCGCGAGCTGACCTCTCAGCTGAGCATCCCGGTCGTGGCCGGCAACTGCGTTGACTACGCGACCGCCCTGGAGCTGATGGACACCGGCATCAAGGGCCTGCTGGTCGGCGTCGGCCCGGGCGCCGCCTGCACGACCCGCGCCGTGCTCGGCGTGGGGGTTCCGCAGGTCACCGCGACCAGCGACTGCGCGGCGGCGCGCGACGACCATCTCCGGCGCAGCGGCGAGCATGTTGCCGTCATCACCGATGGCGGGATGCGCCTGGGCGGAGACGTCACCAAGGCCTTCGCGTCGGGCGCGGATGCCGTGATGATCGGCTCGGTGTTCGCCTCGGCTGTGGAGGCCGCGGGCCGGGGCAATCATTGGGGGATGGCCACCCCCGACCCCAACCTCCCCCGGGGGACGCGCATCCGTACCGGGATCAAGGGCTCGCTGGAGGAGATCCTCTTCGGTCCCGCCCACGTCGACGACGGATCGATGAACCTGGTGGGTGCTCTGAAGAGCGCCATGGGGGTCTGCGGTGCGCGGACCATCTCCGACTTCCAGGAGACCGAGATGGTGGTAGCGCCCGCCATCAAGACCGAGGGCAAGGTGCAGCAGCGCGAGCAGCGCGTTGGCATGGGGGTCTGAGGTGGGTGCCGGCGTGGCCCAGAGCCCGGCGTCGAACCGGGAGCTGAGGCCGGCGGCCGGCGCAGCGACTCCGGAGCCGGCCGGGCAGGACGGCGTCCTGGTGCTCGACTTCGGCAGCCAGTACGCGCAGCTCATCGCCCGGCGCGTGCGCGAGGCCCGCGTCTACTCCGAGCTGGTGCCCGGGAACATCAGCGCCGAGGAGATCCGGCGCCGGGCCCCCCGCGGGCTCATCTTCAGCGGTGGGCCGGCCTCGGTGTACGAGCCGGGTGCCCCCCATCCCGACCCGGCGATCTACGATCTCGGGCTGCCCATCCTCGGGATCTGCTACGGGATGCAGCTGCTGGCCCACGACCTGGGGGGCGTGGTGGAGCCCGCCAGCCGGCGCGAATACGGGGCGGCTCAGCTCGACATCGACGAGCCGGCGGGGATCTTCGAGGGCATCCCCTCCGAGACCGCGGTGTGGATGTCCCACGGCGACATCATCACCGGGCTCCCCGAGGGCTTCCGGCCCATAGCCCACTCGCTGAACTCACCCTACGCAGCCTTCGCCGGCCCGCTCGGGCGCTTCGGCATCCAATTCCACCCCGAGGTCGTCCACACTCCCGCGGGCAAGCAGCTGCTTGCCAACTTCCTGACCCGGGTCTGCGAGTGCGCGCTGACCTGGGAACCCGCCGCGTTTGTCCAGAGAACGGTCGCCGACATCCGCTCACGGGTGGGGGCCGGCCGCATCCTCTGCGCCCTCTCCGGTGGGGTCGACTCGGCGGTGGCGGCCACCCTGGTGCACCGGGCCGTCGGTGACCAGCTCATCTGCGTCTTCGTGGACAACGGGCTGCTCCGGCGTGACGAGGGCCGGCGCGTGGTCGAGGTCATGTCCCACCAGCGCCACATCAACCTGGTCCACGTCGACGCCACCGACCGTTTCCTCACCGCCCTCGCCGGGGTCACCGACCCGGAGGAGAAGCGCCGCCGGATCGGGCGCACCTTCATCGAGGTCTTCGAGACCGAGGCCCGGCGGCTGGGGGACATCGACTTCCTCGCCCAGGGCACCCTCTATCCGGACGTGATCGAGTCGACGTCGCGCGAGACGCCCAACGCGCGCACCATCAAGACCCACCACAACGTGGGTGGTCTTCCGGCCGACCTCCGCTTCCAGCTCGTCGAGCCACTCCGGTATCTCTTCAAGGACGAGGTCCGCCGGGTGGGCACCGAGTTGGGGCTTCCCGAGGACATGGTCTGGCGCCAGCCCTTCCCCGGACCGGGGCTGGCGATCCGGGTGATCGGCGAGGTGACTCGGGAGCGGCTGGAGGTGCTGCGGGCGGCTGATTGGATCGTGATTGACGAGGTCAAGCGCAGCGGGCTCTACCGGAAGGTGTGGCAGTCGTTCGCCATCCTGACCCCCATCTCCTCGGTGGGGGTGATGGGAGACGGGCGCACCTACGCCAACGTCGTCGCCATCCGGATCGTCGAGTCCGACGACGCGATGACCGCCGACTGGGCCCGGGTTCCCTACGACGTGCTCGGCCTGATGAGCAGGCGGATCGTCAACGAGGTGGCCGGGGTCAACCGGGTCGTCTACGACATCAGCAGCAAGCCACCCTCCACCATCGAGTGGGAGTAGGCGGGCCGGCTACCAGGGCTACCTGACGGTCGCCCGCGAGGCCGAGGTCTGGGAGGACGGCGCTGACGCGTAGCCCCAGGTGTCGGTGACCTTCCGCCACGGAGACCCCGCGACCACTGACGGCCGCCGCTGACGATTCTGGATGCGCAGCCGGACGATGGTGATCGCCAGGATGAGAATCCCGAGCGCCACCAGGGCAACGCCCAGCTCAAACCTCTCCGACGGGTCGAGGCCGCTCGAGGAGTTCGGCGCCGTGCCGGCAGCCGCAGCCTGGACCGAGAGTGGTCCACACATGGCGAGGGTGACCAGGACCGGCGGGATGGTTGCCAAGGCGGCGAACCAGCGATTCTGCCGAGACCTCACGGGCGGTCCTCCTGCGGCTGATTGGATCAACACGGGCCAGCGTAGGTGGCATCGGGCTGCCCCGCCAGAGTCAGCTGCATCCAAATCTCATGGGGCAGGTGCACTGTTCGCGGGCACTCGCGCGACCCCGCCGTCCCCCGATTCGCGACAATCCCCCTCGATGCGGGTTCTGGTGGTCGGATCCGGCGGTCGGGAGCACGCTCTCGCCTGGGCTTGCGCCCGGCACGAATCGCGCCCCGAGATCATCTGCGCACCGGGGAATGGCGGCACCGCCCAGCTCGGGACCAACGTCACCATCTCGGGCACCGACGCGCCCGCGGTCGCGCGCCTGGCCCGGGAGCGGGAGGTCGACCTGGTCATCGTCGGGCCCGATGCGGCCCTGGCGGCGGGCGTCTCCGACACCTGCCGTGAGGCGGGCCTCACCGTCTTCGGCCCCTCGTCGGTGGCCGCCAAGATCGAGTGGAGCAAGACCCACGCCAAGCAGGTGATGGACCGCGCCGGCGTCCCCACCGCCCGCTGGCGCTCGGGGAGCGGTGAGAGCCGCAGCGATCTCTTCGACTTCGTCCTGGAGCTGGACGGACATTGCGTGGTCAAGGCGGACGGACTGGCCGCCGGGAAGGGGGTGGCCGTCTGCGACACCCGCGAGGAGGCCTTCGCCGCCATCGCCGGCTGCCTCAACGAGCGGCGCTTCGGGGACGCCGGCAACGTCGTCGTCGTCGAGGACCGGCTGCATGGGACCGAGGTGTCCGTCTTCGCGGTCTGCGACGGACATCGCTACCAGCTCCTCTGGCCGGCACGCGATTACAAGCGTGCCCACGACTCCGACCACGGTCCCAACACCGGAGGGATGGGGGCCTATGCTCCCGCAACCGACGGATGCCCCCCGCTCGGAGAGGTCGCGAAGCGGGTCATCGAGCCCACCCTGGCCGCCCTCGCGGAGGCCGGCACCCCCTTCGTCGGTTGCCTCTACGTGGGACTGATGGTGAGCCGGGACGGCTTCCGCGTTCTCGAGTTCAACGCTCGCTTCGGCGACCCCGAGACCCAGGTGGTCGTCCCCCTGGCGGGAGCGGGCTTTCTCGACCTCCTCCTCGCCGCCGCGCGTGGGGAGCTCGCCGGCACAGCGCCGGCGCCCGTCGTCGCCGGGGCGGCGGTGGTGGTCGTGGCCGCGGCCCTGGGATACCCCGGGGCACCGCGCACGGACGACCCGATCACGGGCCTGGACGACCTGGACGACGACGTCCTCTGCTTCCACGCGGGCACCGCGCGGGACGGACGCGGACGGCTGGTGACGGCGGGGGGGCGGGTGCTGGGCATCGTCGGCCGCGGCGCCGACGTGGCGACGGCCAGACGCCGGGCCTACGAGAACCTCGAGCGCGTCCACTTCGCGGGGATGTGGTCACGCTCGGACATCGCGACCCACCCCGCCGGAGCCTGGCGATGACCAATCCGCGCGTCGGCATCCTGATGGGCAGCGAGTCCGATCTCCCAGCCATGCGGCTCTGCGGAGAGGTTCTCGACGAGTACGGCATCGCCTGGGAGATCGCCGTGATGTCGGCTCATCGCGCCCCGGAGGTGGTCCGCTCCTACGCCTCGCAGGCCGAGGCCCGGGGGCTGCGCGTGCTCGTGGCCGGCGCGGGCGCGGCTGCGCACCTCCCCGGTGTGCTGGCGTCGCTGACCCCGCTGCCGGTGATCGGGGTGCCGCTCGCCGGCACCCCGCTGTCGGGATTCGACGCGCTCCTCAGCATCGTGCAGATGCCCCCGGGGGTCCCGGTCGCGACCGTCGCGGTCGGCGAGATGGGGTCCCGCAACGCCGGGCACCTGGCGGCCAGGATCCTCGCCCTCGGCGATCCAGTGGTGGCCGCCGCACTGCGAGCACGGCGCCAGGAGATGAGCCACCGGGTGCGGCTCCCCGAGGGCTTCGAGGTCTCGGGCAGCGGGTCGGGCGAGGCCTGAGCCTCCGGTCAGCGGGCTCCGGCACCGGGCGTCGAGATCGGAAAGTCATCGAACGCCGGGACCGTGTTTTCGCACCGATCTCCGCCCGGCATCATCCCCCATACAATCGGTCGGACATGCCGCGTTTGGAACTGGTCGAGACCTCGCTTCGCTACGGGCAGCAGGCACTGATGCTGAGCCGCCTGCGCCAGCGCCACGCCGTCCGGGCGGCGGAGCTCCTCGACGCCTGCGGCTTCTCCGCCCTCGAGGTCTTTGGCGGCGCCACCTTCGAGGCCCAGCTGAGGTTCCTCGGCGAGGACCCCTTCGAGCGGCTGAGGGCGCTGGCTGCCGCCGCCCCGCGGACGCCACTCATGGCCACGCTCAGCGGGCAGATGCTGGTCGCCCACCGTCACCTCCCCGACGACGTCGTCGAGGCCTTTGTCCGGCTCGCCGCCCAGGCCGGTATCGGCATCTTCCGGCTCCTCGATCCACTCAACGACGTGGCCAACCTGGCCGTCGCGGTGCGCGCGGCCAGGGCTGCCGGTGCGGTCGTCGAGGGCGTCGTGGTCTGCTCCGACGGTCCCATCCCCGCCCTGGCGGCGGTGGCCCGTGGCCTGGCCGGGCTCGGCTGCGACGCGATCTGCCTCCACGATCCCCTGGGTGCCGCCGGCTCGGCCCGCGCCGCGGCCCTCGTCTCCGCTGTCGGCGAGGCTTCCGGTCTGCCCGTGACCGTGAGCTTCTGCGCCCAGACGGGACAGGCGGTGCTCGCCTACGAGGCGGCACACCGCGCGGGGGCCACCCGGGCCGATGTCTCGGTCTCGCCTCTGGGCGGCGGAGCCGCCGCCCCTCCCGCGGAGGCGGTGATCGCCGGGTTCAGCGGCACCGAGGACGCCACCGGGATCGAGATGGAACCGGTCATCCGGGTCGCCCACTTCCTCGACGAGATCGCGCCCCTCTACACGGACTCGGTCGACCCGGCGCTCTTCCGCTTCGATGGTTCGGCGCTCTGGGGACTGCTGCCCGCGTCGGCGATGGGCCACGGCCTGGCCGAGCTGGGCGAGCGCGGCGCCCTCGACCGCCTGCCCGACGTGGAGGCGGAGATCTCCCGGGTGCGTCGCGAGCTGGGCAACCCGCCGCTGGTGACCCCCCTCCCCGAGGTCATCGCCACCCAGGCCGTCTACAACGTCTTCGAGGGCGACCGCTACGCCACCATCAGCCAGGAGATCAAGGACTACTGCCTCGGTTTCTTTGGCACCCCTCCCGAGCCGATCGACGCCGACGTCCGCGAGCTGGTGAACGGGCGCGAGGAACCGATCACCTGCCGCCCGGCCGACCTGCTCGAGCCGGGGCTTCCCGCGGCGGCCCGCGATCTGGCTCGGGAGGGCGTTCGGGATGATCCCGAGGCGCTCGTCACCTATGCGCTCTTCGGCTCCGACTTCCTCGCCTCCGTCCGGGGCGAGGCCGTGGTGGAGCGCCTCGCCGACGAGGAGGGCGGGACCTCCTCCGGCGGCGCGGACAGTGAGGGGGCCCGGCCGGCGGACGAGGAGGCCGGGACGCCAGACACGGTGAACGGTGACCCCGCCATCGAGGTCCGCGAGCTGCGGGTCGAGGTCGACGGGCAGACCTACGACGTCCGCGTCTTCGGTGCCGGGCCGGCCGCGTCCCGGGGCGAGCCCCTGCCGGCGGCCTCGGGCGCGCCGCGGACAGGCGCCGGCACGATCACCGCTCCCATGCAGGGCCTGATCCTCAAGGTGGGGGTGAAGCCGGGGGATCGGGTCCAGATCGGGGACGTCGTTGCCGTCCTCGAAGCCATGAAGATGCAGAACGACATCGTCGCCCACCGGACGGGAACCGTCGCTGCCGTCCACGTCCGGGAGGGAGACGTCGTCGGCCCCAAGGCCCCGATCGCGGACATCGAGTGATGACGAGGCGCGGAGGGAGCCCGGCGCCACCGGCTGCCACTGCCCGGTCACGTCTCCCCCGCAGGGCTGGTGGCGTAACGTCGAACGCGCTCAGGACGTTGCTTCCCCAGAGCTGATGACCCCCAAGCGCGCCATCCGACTTGCCGCCGTGGCCGTCATCGCCTGCCTGATCGCGGGCGTGGCCAGCCTGGCCGTGGTCGGATCGCAGCGCAGGACGAGCTTTGACGCCCAGGCGGCCAGCCTGCAGCGCACCTGGGCCCACGACCTCGCCGTCGGAGTGCCTGCCGCCAGCATCGTCCCCCTCCGCAGCCGCCTGCGTGAGCAGCGGCCCGAGGATGAGTGGTGGGCCCCGGTGTGGTGGACGACCGACGGGCACGGGCTGCTGACGGCGCTGAGCGACGCCACCGACACCGCCTACGCGACGGCCATGACCGCCCAGCGGGACAAGGCCCAGCTCGTGCTCAGCGATTGGCAGGAGGAGATGACCCAGGATCGGGGCTTCATGACTGCGACGGAGATCTCGGCCGGCCAGGGCTGGCCGGCTCAGCTGACGGCGGCGTCCACCCCGGATGGGCTCGCCTCCCTGGCCGCCGGCTGGCAGCAGCAGCTGGACGCGGCGCGCACCGAGGTGGTGGCCGCCCAGCAGCAGGCCGAGATCCGGACTGATGTCGCCCAGGCCGGTGGCGCCTCCGCGCTCATCGCCCAGGCCGGCACCGCCCTCACCACGGCGGGCCATGACAACCTCGACCCGGGTGACATCTCCGACCTGGCCACTCAGCTTCAGGGCCAGGAGTCGGGTGGGGCCGATACGAGCCAGACCGCCGGCCTTCTCTACACCGCGCTCCAGCAGTTCACCCAGCTCGTCTCTGTCAATGACCAGCTGAACGGCGAGATGCGGCCGCTGATGCTGCTCGCCGACCAGGCCTCAGCCGAGGACACGCCCAACTCGACCCGCCTGCAGGCCCTGTACCAGGAGGTGGCTCAGGAGTTCCCCTCCGACACCACCTACGACCAGATGAGCGCGTTGCAGGTGCAGGTGACCGGTATCCAGAACGCCCTCGCCGCGGATCTCGCCGCTGACCAATGCGGCCACGACGCGGGTGGGGCGTCGGGCAAGGTGATCACCCTCAGCCTCGGCCTCCAGGAGGCGGTCTTCTACGACAACGGTTGCGTCGTCGGCGCCAGCCCGATCACCACCGGCAGGCCCGGCCTGAACACCCCGACGGGGAACTTCGCGGTCTTCTACAAGACCTCGCCCTTCACCATGGTCTCCCCCTGGCCGCCGGGGTCACCCGACTGGTATCCGACCAGCGTGGTGCAGTGGGTGCTGGAGTTCGCTGACGGCTACTTCCTCCACGACGCCTATTGGGAAAACCAGAACGCCTTCGGGCCCGGCAGCGAGAACGACGTGGCCCAGGACTACGCGAGCCATGGCTGTGTCCACTTCCCGACCGCGATCATGCCCTGGCTCTACAGCTGGACGCCGCTCGGCACCCCCGTGATCATCACCAACTGAGCCGCCGGGCTCGCCAGGCCAGACCTCCGAGCTGGTCGACGAGCGCCCTGGCCTCGTCCGCGTCCCGGCAGGGGGCTGCCGCCACCCACCGCCGTCCTGCCGTGTCGATCCGGAGGTTGGCGAGGTGGAGGGCCCGCAGCAGAGGTCCGCTGCTCAGCCGGATGCTCTGGACCTTCTCGAGGGGCACGATCACCGTCGCCGGGCGCACCCGGCCGGTCTGGGTCACGAGCCAGCGTGCGTCGTGCCAGGCGGAGAGGTAGTGGTACGAGAGGGGCGCCCGGAACCAGGCCCGTCGCGGCGGGGCCCCGGCGCGGGCGAGGGTCGCGGGAGCACCCGGGGCGACCTGGCCGACCAGCCACCGCGCCTGGTCCAGGGTCGCGACCGGGGCGAGGAGGTGTGCCAGCTGTCGCGCCTCGCCCTGGCGGCGGGCCTCGGGCTGGCGGGCGACGTCGAGCTCGACCCGGGCCCAGCCGAAGGGCCGCCAGAGCAGCGGCTGGATCAGCCGAACCGCCTGAATGCGGCCGTAGGGGATGGTCTCGTGACGCTTCTGGAGGAGGCCCCGATGGAGGCGCAGGCCGTCGGGAGCCTGGCCGATCGTGAAGTCGAAGTCCCCGTTGACGGAGCGGGCCGCATCGAGGCCGAGGGCGAAGAGGCCGGTCACGATCCCGGTGATGAGTGAGGTTGCGGCATCGGCGCCGCCCTGGCGAACGGCCCCGCCGGCTCCGGTGGGATCGACGGCGGCCAGGATCGCCCCCACGGCGACGAGCACGAGCACCAGCAGCCAGGCTCCGCGGAGCAGGCTCGCCGCGATGAGCCGCCCGTTGTCGACCCGGAAAAGGGGAAGCGCGGGCGGCTCCGGGGTCTCGGCCGCGAGCCCGTGGGCCAGGGCGAGCAGCTGAGCTCTCACCGCCGCCGCGTCCTGATTGCTCAGATAGGCGAGGCGGCCGTGCTGACGGTGACCGGTCCCGGCGGAGATCACCCGCACCTCGGCGAGACCGAGGATGCGGGCGGTGAGCGGCGCGACAACATCCACCGCCTGTACCCGGCGAAGCGGGAACCGGAGCGACTGTCGGTACACCAGGCCGGTGTCGATCTGGAGCTCGTCGCCGACCACTCGCCAGCGCGTCACCAGCCAGGAGACGACCGAGGCCACCATTCCCAGCACCGCCACCGCTGCGACCACCAGCGCCTCCGCGGTCCGTCCCGAGGAGGTCTGCGCCCCGGAGACCAAGGAGACACCCGCGAGCAGCAGCGCCCCCAGGGTGATCCCGATCCGGGCGACCGGGGAGAGGGGATGGAGACGGCTCCAGGTACCGGACAGCGCGGGAGCCTGAGATGTGGCGAGGGGCATCAGACCAGGTCAGAGCCCTGACGCCCGGGCCTCGCCGAGCGTGGCCAGCCGGTCGCGGAGCTGGGCGGCGTCGGCGCTGCGCAGGCCGGGGATGCGGGCATCCGTGGCTGCCGCGGCGGTGTGAAGCTGGACGGTCGCCAGGTCAAAGAGGCGGTCGACCGGGCCCGCCGTGACGTCCACGAACTGCATCCGTCCGAAGGGGACCACGGTGAGCCGATGAAAGACCAGACCGCGCTGGACCACCAGGTCCTCGTCCCGCTCCAGGTACCCCCACGAGCGATACCGGCCCCGCTCGACGAGCCACGAGCCGGCGGCCAGGGCCAGACCGGCTCCGATCCCGGCGAGACCGCCGGGGCCGCCCCAGAAGAGCCCGCCCCACACGCCGAGAATCACCACCAGGACGAGGCTCGCCAGACCGAGCACCGCCTGGCGGGCCAGCCACAGCCGTGGCGAGGGTCGCCGGTACTGCATCGACGCCGATGCTACGCGCCGTGCTCCCCGGTCGAACCGCCCGCCGGCGAACCGTGCCTACCGGTCCCGGTGCTTGGGCGCGCGCTTGCGCGCCTGCTTGACGTCGCCGGAGAAGCTGGCGACCGACACCTCGACGGCATCGGCGATGGCTCGCGACATCCGGAGCGCCTGGTCGCGCACCTCCTGGTCGCGGAGCGCCTGGGCCGTGGCCTCGAAGGCGATCCTCGCCTGGCGGCTCATCGCCTCCAGGGCGGTCTCGATGGGGGGCCTGCTCGGGTCCGCGCCCTGCTGCGCCCGGTAGTGCTCCCGGAGCCGGGAGCCGAGCTCGGCCGCGTTCCGGCCCACCTCGTGCCACGCCTCGTCTCTGTCTCGCGGCATCGTGCGGCCTCCTGCTCAAAACTCGGTTCGTCGCTCATGATCGCACCCAGGTCGGCCGGCACCCTGTTCTCCGCTCCACATGTCCCGCGGCGCGGCGACCCGGCCCCATCGTTCCGGATGGCACCATGGAGCCGTGTTCTCCAAGGTGCTCGTCGCCAACCGCGGGGAGATCGCGCTCCGGGTGATCCGGGCCTGTCGCGACCTCGGCATCGCCTCCGTCGCCGTGCACAGCGAAGCCGACCGCGGCGCTCCCTTCACCATCCTCGCCGACGAGGCCGTGGAGATCGGTCCCGCGGCGCCGTCCCAGTCGTATCTCGACATCGAGCGGATCGTCGCGGCAGCCAGGTCCACGGGAGCTGAGGCGATCCATCCCGGCTACGGCTTCCTCAGCGAGAACCAGGCGTTTGCACGGGCCTGCGCCGCCGCCGGGATCGTCTTCATCGGTCCCCCTCCCGAGGCGATGGCCGCGATGGGAGAGAAGGTGCCGGCTCGGGAGCGGATGCTCGCCTCGGGAGTGCCGGTCGTCCCGGGCAGCGGGGCGATCAGCGATGCGGAGGAGGCCCAGACGGTGGCTGCCCGGATCGGCTACCCGGTGCTCATCAAGGCCTCCGCTGGTGGGGGCGGCATCGGGATGCGCGTGGCTCACGATCCCGCCGAGCTCCGGAGTGGGCTGGAAGCGGCCCGCTCCACCGCGGAACGCGCCTTCGGCAACGCCACCGTCTTCCTCGAGCGCTACGTCGCGGAGCCCCGCCACATCGAGGTCCAGGTGCTCGCCGACGCCCACGGCCACGTCGTTCACCTCGGGGAGCGCGAGTGCACGATCCAGCGCCGTCACCAGAAGATCCTCGAAGAGTCGCCCTCAGTGGTCATCGACCCCGAGACCCGGGCGCGCATGGGTGAGGTCGCCGTCACCGCTGCGCGCGCCGTCGGCTACGTGAACGCCGGCACC
>PLAK01000057.1 GCA_003134115.1 Candidatus Changshengia sp. | reverse complement strand
GGTCTGGGGCATCACGCCGTCGTCAGCGGCGACCACCAGGATCGCGATGTCGGTGACGTCCGCTCCGCGCGCCCGCATGGCGCTGAAGGCCTCATGGCCGGGGGTGTCGATGAAGGTGATCAGCCGGCCCTGGCGCTCCACCTGATAGGCGCCGATCCGCTGGGTGATGCCGCCCGCCTCGCCCGCGGCCACGCTGGTGGTCCGGATCTTGTCGAGGATCGAGGTCTTGCCGTGGTCGACGTGCCCGAGGACGGCGACCACCGGCGGACGGGGCACCAGCTTGGCCGGGTCCTCGCCGGAGAGGTCGAGGAGGGGGTTGCGGGGCCGCAACGGGCTGCCGGTGGCGCTCGGAGCCGCCGCTTCGTTGGCGAGGGCCTCCTCCGACTCGGCCTCGAAGCCGAAGTTGTCGGCGGCCAGGGCGGCCGTGTCGAAGTCGACCGACTGGTTGAGGGCGGCCATGACGCCGTTCTGCATCAGGTAGGTGATCACCTGGGCACCGGGCACGCCGAGCCGCTCGGCCAGCTCCTTGACCGTGACGCTGGCCGGCAGTCTGATCTTCTTCATGGTGGCGACGGTGATTCCTCCTCGGCGAGCTCGCTGAGCTGATGACCCAGTGTCTCGGGGTCGATGACATTCTCCCCCACCCGCAGGGATCGGCTCAGACTGCGGCGCCGCAGAGCGACCCGCAGGCAGTCCATGCCCGAATCCCGGCAGAGATAGGCGCCGCGTCCGGGCGCGCGGGCGGGGATGTCCAGGATAACCGCTCCGGATGCCCCTGCGACCAGACGGACCAGCTCAGGGCGCGGGCGCCGGCGCCGGCACCCCACACAGGTGCGCACTGGCGCTCCATCTGCCGCGTTCGCCTCGTCCGCACCCTCCGGCGCGCTCACGATGGCTCTTCCGCCGGCGCCTCCGCGGCCGGCTCCGTGGCCGTGATGTCGATGCGCCACCCCGTGAGGCGGGCCGCGAGGCGTGCGTTCTCCCCTCCCCGACCGATGGCGAGGGAGAGCTTGGCGGGGTCGACGGTCACGTGGGCGGTCCGCGTCTCCACGTCCAGCTCGACCCCCAGCACGGGCGCCGGGATCAGCGCGTTGGCCACGTAGCGGGCGGGATCGGCGTCGAAGCGAACGACCTGCAGCTGCTCGGCGCCGAGCTGGGAGGTGATGGCGCGGTGCCGGATGCCGTGGGGCCCGATGCATGCCCCCTGGGGGTCGATGTCGGGATCGACCGCCTCCACCGCCACCTTGGTGCGGCGGCCGGCCTCGCGGGCGATGGCGCGGATGGTGATCTGCCCCCGTCCCAGCTCGGGCACCTCCTGCTCGAGGAGCAGCCGGACCAGCTGGGGATGGGAACGGGAGGCGACCACCACCGCGTCGCGGGCGCGCCGCCGACCCTCGAGGATGACCACCTTGAGGTGCTGGCGTGGCGCGAGCTCCTCGCCCATCGCCTGCTCCTCCGGGGGCAAAACCACCGTCGTGTCCCCAGCCCGGAGGTACCAGCTGCCACCCGCCGGGCTCTCCACGATGGCATCGATCAGCTCGCCGCGGTGGGTGGTGGCCTCGCTGATGACCCGATCCGCCCCGGCGTTGCGGAGCCGATCCAGGACCGCGCCGCGGACCGCCTGGGCCGCCTGGCGGGCGGCGTCGCCGGTGAGCGGAGCCATCACCGTCTCCCCGCCCGCGGGGTCGGGGCGGAGCACGTCGTGGACGCCCAGGCGGAAGTCGACCCGGGCGGTGAGCCCGGGGTCGTCGACGACCAGCCGCCGGTAGGTCTCGACGATGGCCCGCCCGACGATCTCGGTCAGCTCGTCCTCGCTGATGCCGGCGCTGGCGGCGAGCTCGGCGACCGCCTCCAGGATCCCGCCATCACCCGGGTGAACGGCGGGCGGGCGGCCTCGACCCGGCATCAGATGTCCACCGCCGTCCGCGCCGAGAGGATGTCCGCAGCCTCGACGGTCACCGGCTGGGGCCGGCCTCGGCCGGTGCGCGCCTCGATTTCCACGGTGGGCCCGCCGGCCGCGATCAGCCGGCCCTCCACAACGCGCTCGGCGTCGCCGCTCCGGATCCGGAGGTGCACCCGGCGGCCGAGGGCGGCTCGCCACTCCTCGTCGGTCCGGATCGGACGCTCCGCCCCCGGGGACGAGACCTCCAGCGAGTATCGGGTCTCGATCGGGTCGTAGGCGTCGAGAATGGCGCTGGCGGTGAGCGATGCCCGCTCACAGTCGTCGAGGCCCACCCCACCGGGCCGGTCGACCACCAGGCGGAGCAGGCTCCCCGGGCCGCTCCCCTTCCACTGCACCTCGACCAGCTCGACCCCGGACTGCTGGAGGGCGGGGCGGAGAAGGTCGGCGAGGGCGGCGACGTCGGGGCGGCTCATCGACACGGGTGGGACGATCGTATCCGGTGGGGCCACCCCCCGAGCGTGACGGGGGCGGAGGCGCCGCTCGTCAGCTGGCGCGCACCGGCCGGGCCACGACGCCGCGCTGGGGGCGGCCGGCGGTCTTCTCCGGGCGCGCCTTGTTCCAGGCGACCAGGAGGGTCGACGCGTTGAAGATCGAGCTGTAGGTGCCGGTGATGATGCCGATCAGCAGGGCCAGCACGAAGCCCTGGATCGATGCCCCACCGAAGAGCACCAGGGCGAGCAGCACGAAGACGACGGTCAGCGAGGTGTTGAGCGAGCGGGCCATGGTCTGCACCGTCGAGAGGTTGACGATCTGGTCGAAGGTGAAGCGCGGCCCGACCCGGAGGTTCTCCCGGATCCTGTCGAACACCACGATGGTGTCGTGGATGGAGAAGGCCACGCCGGTCAGCACGGCGGTGATGAAGTAGTTGTCGACCTGGCCCAGCGAGCTGAAGTGCCCGAGGATCGCCCAGATCCCGGCCAGCACGAAGATGTCGTGGAGGAGCTTGAAGAAGGTGCACGCGGCGAACCGCCAGCGGTTGACCTGGCGCTGCTTGCCGAACTGGTAGGCCAGGTAGAAGGCGATCATCAGCGAGGAGGCGAGCACCAGCAGGATGGCCTGGCTCACCGCGCTGCTGGCGATGGTCTGGCCGACGGTGTTGACGCTCTCCTGGCCCGGCTGGAAGTGGTAGGCGGCGTCCAGGGCGTTGTAGATGGTCTCCACCTCGCCGGTGGGGAGGGTCTGGATCAGGTAGACGTCGTGGCCGGAAGAGTTCTTGCCGAAGCTCTGGACGGTCGGCTGCAGCCCGGGCACGGCCTTGTTGACGGTGCTCACCAGCTGCGCCGATGTCACCGGGGTCATGTAGGCCGCCTGGATCTGGTCGCCGCCCGCGAAGTCGATCCCCAGCCGGAACCCCCAGCCGATGATGGCGACGATGCCGGGGATGATGATGGCGAGCGAGGCGAGGAAGAACCAGTTGCGGTTGCGGACGATGTCGAAGCGACCGGTCCGGTGCTGCTCCTGGTACTCGGGGTGGATCTCCGTGTAGAGGCTGGGGTTTCTCCCGACCTTCCAGCGCAGCATCACACCGAGCAGGGACTGGGTGATCAGGACCGCGCTGAAGAAGCTGATCGCGACACCGATGCCGAGCGTGATGGCGAAACCCTTGACGATGTCCGAGCCGAAGACGGCGAGGATGACGCAGACGATCTCGGTCGAGATGTTGCTGTCGCGGATGGCCGGGAAGGCACGCCGGAACCCCAGTTCGATGGAGGCGCCCACCGACCGCCCATGGCGCAGCTCGTCGCGCGTGCGTTCAAAGATCAGCACGTTGGCGTCGACGGCCATGCCCACCGATAACACGAAGCCGGCCAGCCCGGCCAGGCTCACCGTGACCCCGAGGATCTTGTAGGCGGCCAGGTTCATGATGCTGTAGAGGATCAGGGCGATGCTCGCCAGGACGCCCGGGAAGCGGTAGTAGCCGATCATGAAGAGGATCACGATCAGAAGGCCGACGGCGCCGGCGAGAAGGGTGGCGGTGACCGTCTGAGAGCCGAGGGTCGCCCCCACCGTGTCGTGCTCGACCACGCCGATCTCGGCGGGGAGTGCCCCCGAGTTGATCTGCGACTGCAGGGACTGGGCCTCGGCCAGGGTCAGCCCGGTGATCTCGGTGCTGGTGCTGGAGGCTCCCTGCACCACCGGTGCGCTGATCACCTGGTTGTCCAGGAAGATGGCGACCATGGAGGGGGCCGGGCAGGCGGCGCCGCTGGAGCAGCCGTTGTCGTTGTAGACCGTGTACGCCGCGCTGGTGATCTTGTTCCACTCGTTGCCACCGGCCGAGTTGAAGGTGATGTCGACGGCCGGCCCGCCGTTCGAGTCCGTGCCCAGCGCGGAGCTGACGATGTCCCCGGCCGGCAGGTTGTTGTCGATCTTCCAGTGGTACCCGGACGGGTAGAGCTGGCCGTTGCTCAGCTGCGAGGGCTGGAAGAGGTCGTCCTGGTCCACGCAGAACCCGTCATTCGGGTTCTGAATGCAGTAATCGGAGCTCTTGGCGGCGGCGGCCGGCGGGGCCCCGGACGCCGCGGCGGCGAAGTGGATCAGGGCGGTGGTGCCGAGGATGCTGTCAGCCTTGGCCAGCGAGACCCCGGGCAGCTCGATCGAGATCTGGTCGCTGCCGACCGGCTGGACGCTGGCCTCCGAGACACCGAGGGCATTGACCCGGTTCTGCAGCACCGGGATGGTGTCGGTCTGGGCCTGGGTGATCGAGATCCCGTTCCGGGGCCCGGAGCGGCAGGTCGGGTCGGCGTCCACGGGCTTGTTGGGCCCCTGGCAGATGGCGATGGTCAGCTCCGAGCCGCCCACGATGTCCAGGCCCTTGTGCAGGGTGATGTCGTAGCCGAAGACGTTCAGGTTGAAGATGTCCACCACGAGGGCGACGATCAGGACGACGAAGATCGTCGCCACCTTCCACTTGGTCACCCGCAGCCAGTTCACGACGGCGAAGTGTAGCCGAGCGGGTCATCGCTCTCGGTGTGGAGTTCGTGGAAGGGGGTGCCGGGCGAGGCGTCGAGTTCGCGGGGCGAGGGGCCGGTCAAGCCCCGGACCGCCCGCTCACGCCCCGAAGAGGACCTCCTGGCCCCCTCCTCCCGCACCCGGGGCGCCCGGCGGCGGCGTGCGTCCCAGATGGCGGTAGGCGGCCGCGGTGGCCAGCCGGCCACGCGGGGTGCGGACCACCAGGCCGAGCCGGATCAGGTAGGGCTCGACGACGTCCTCGATGGTCTCGGGCTCCTCCTGGACCGAGACGGCGATGGTCTGGACCCCCGACGGATGCCCCGAGAGGGCGCCGCAGAGCGTCTCGATCACCCGCCGGTCCATCTCGTCGAGCCCCAGCTCGTCGATGCCGAGGATGGCGANNGCCGGGGTGATCTCCACCCCGAGCAGCCGCGCCGAGCGGAGGATGATCGCGGTCAGCTCCTCGGCCCCGTAGTAGTCGAGCCGGAAGGTCACCCCGAAGCGGTCGCGGAGCGGGCCGCCCAGGGCCCCGGCCCGCGTGGTCGCCCCGATCACGGTGAACGGCTTGAGGCTCAATCGGAGCGTCTGGGCCCCCGCCCCCTTGCCCGCCACGAAGTCGAAGGCGAGGTCCTCCATGGCCGGGTAGAGCGCCTCCTCCACGGCACGGTTGAGGCGATGGATCTCGTCGATGAAGAAGACGTCGCGCTCCTCGAGGGCGGTGAGGATCGAGGCCAGCNNAGCCAGGGTGGTCTTGCCGAGACCGGGGGGGCCGTAGAGGAGGACGTGGTCGACCGGCTCGGAGCGCGCGCTGGCCGCCTCGATCAGGATGCGCACCTGCTCACGGATGGTCGGCTGGCCCACGAAGTCCTCGAGCCGGCGGGGGCGGAGGACGGAGTCGGCCGCTCGCTCCTCGTCGAGCTCGCCGGGGCTGACCACGCGGCTGTCGCTCACGTCGGGGCCCC
>PLAK01000020.1:1025-2511 GCA_003134115.1 Candidatus Changshengia sp. | reverse complement strand
CGGCGTTGACGCCCCTCCCCACCCGGGGTCATACCTGGAGTGCCCCAGAAGGACGCGCCTGGGGCCGGCTCTGGGGCTGGCGCGACGCCTGCGACGTGGGTGCGCTACCTCCACAGTGCCCCGGGTCGGGGGGCCCATCCGGGGCAGAGATCGTATTGGGCAGGGCGCCGACCGTGGGACGGCCCCACCACCCGGGGCATACGCGCAGTGCCCCAGAAGGACGCGCCTCGGATGAGGATCAGCTGCGAGGCAGGGACGGGGAGCGGCGGATCTTGTGCAGCGATGGTATTTGCGGTGGCGGGGAACGCGAATTACGAGCGGCCGGGGCTCTGCCCATACGCTGGATGCCCCGGGTTGTAGGTCGGCCGTTGGAGGGCACTGACGGGTGCCGGTGCGGCTAGCTGGCCCTTGGTGAGGCGCTGGCTGGGCTCCGCCCAGACCCCCGGTGCCCCAGTTGCGCGTGGAGGTCTGGTCGTCTAGAGTTCGTGGCGGCCTTACCCCCCACAGTGTCTTGCACCATTCGTCCCAGCAACGTCGCCATCAGGAGGTCGCGATCAGATGAGCCGGACCGCCGATTCGGGTGGGCCCACACCTATCGGGGATGAGTTGCGGGCGGCGCTCCCGGGGCTCCTGGCGTCACTCACCGTGGTCGACGAGCGCCCCGAGCACGTCCGTCTGCAACTGGCGTGGCGCGACGACGACGTCGTCCTCATGGAGAACAACCTCCAGCGCAAGGGGGTGTGGTCGCTCAATCCGGACCGGGCGCCCGTTCAGGACGTCCTGCGGTTCGAGACCGAGGACGTGGTCGGGACCCTGGTCATGGAGTCGTCCATGGGGCGCCTGTCCACCACGGAGATGGAGCTGCTGACCTGGATTTTCGGGCAGTGGCATCGGCGGGAGGAGGTCGACGAGCCCTGGGTGCGGACCAGCCTTCGTGCCATCAACGAGGCGTTTGCGACCCAATGGGGGGGGTCACGGGCGCAGTTCATCAAGGAGATGCTCCGGCGCCTCCACCGCGTTCGCTTCGAGGCCGAGGTCTACGATGCCAAGAGGGGGAAGAAGGTCACGCGGATGTTCAACATCCTGGACTACGTGGAGATCTCCGAAGCCTCACCGGAGAACCGGTTAGGGCGATGGACGGCCGAGAGCGCGCCCGTGGTTCTGAAGATCGGGGAGTTCATCCACCAGCAGCTGCGGCTCGGGCAGTACCACCGCTACTCGTGGCGCACTCTGCGCGGGCAGCTGAAGACCCCTCTGGCGAAGCGGCTCTTCATCTTCCTTGACGGGCAACGCGGCCGGCGCGTCCGGGAGGGCTGGCTCTACGAGCGACGCCTCGACGACCGGCTGCTCGAGACACTCGGCATTCGGGACACGAACCGACCGCGGTCCATCGCCCGCATCCGCACGGCCCTGGCGGAGATCCGGGCCATCGAGCCTCGGTACCTCCGGCTCGAGTTGCAGCCGGACGCCGAAGGGGGTCTGAAGG
>PLAK01000020.1:0-1008 GCA_003134115.1 Candidatus Changshengia sp. | reverse complement strand
GCCGTGTCGGCCCCGCCCAGCGCGGGCATCCAGGCGTACCTCCTCGCCGATGTGCTGGCGACGACCGGAGCGCACGAGTCCTACCTGGCCTTCCTCGTGCGTGAGGCGGTGGTCGTGCCGGTGAAGGCGCGCAACCGCCGGACGAATCTCTACCCAGCCGCGGAGCTCGAGGTGGTCCGCTGGGCCCTGGCCCACCGAGGGGCGGTGCCTGTCGCGGAGCTGCGGCGGCAGGCAGAGCGGATCCGCTCGAGCGGTGTCGCGGCATGAGCGGTCTGACCGGCCCCCTTGTGCGCCAACACTACCACCGCAGTGTTGCAGACATAGGGCGGAATTTCGGCGCTGGCACGTCGGGCGTGATGGGCACTACGTGTGGTGGCCTAACCACGTGGCTGTCGCAGACATATGGCGGAGCCGGGGAGTAGAGATGATAATCCTGGCGATCTCGAACCAGAAGGGCGGCGTGGGGAAAACCACGACCACACAGCACATGGCCGCCGTCCTGGGCGCGGAGCATCACAGCCGGGTCCTCGCTGTGGACCTGGATCCCCAGTTCAACCTGACCAAGGCTGCGGGCGTCGACGTTGACCACCTCACCGCATCCGTCTACCAGGTCCTCGTGACCCAGGCGGCCACCCTGCGCGACGTGATCCAGCCAACCGAACAGGGCTATGACATCGCGCCGGCCGATCCCCGCCTCGGGAGCGCGGACATCGAGCTGGTGAGCGCCGGGCGGGTGAATTGGCATCTGGCCCTGCGCAAGGCCCTGGCCACCCTGGGGGGCAGTTACGACTGGGTCCTCCTCGATTGCCCCCCGGCGCTCGGGACCCTCACCGTCAACGCCCTCCACGCCGCCCACGGGGTGGTGATCCCCGTCACTCCCGAACTGTGGCCGATCAGCGGCATGCAGCTGCTCTTCAGCGCCATCCAGGTCGCCTCGGCGGAGGGCAACCCGGGCCTCGAGGTTCTGGCGGCGATCCCGACCATGGTTCGGCGCGGCAAGCCTCACAC
>PLAK01000172.1:2530-13582 GCA_003134115.1 Candidatus Changshengia sp. | reverse complement strand
TGGAACTGCAAGGCCGGCAAGTGCGGTTCGTGCAGCGCGGAGGTCAACGGGCACCCCGTCCTGATGTGCAAGACGCGGATCGACACCCTGCCACGCGGGCCGGTCACGGTCCAGCCGATGAAGTCCTTCCCGCTGATCAAGGACCTGGTCACCGACGTCTCGCGCAACTACGAGACCAACAAGCTGATCCCGCCCTTCACCGCCGCTCCCGATGACGGCACCCCGTGGCGGATCCAGCAGATGGACATCGACCGCCTCTACGAGCACCGGCGCTGCATCGAGTGCTTCCTCTGCCAGGACGTGTGCCACGTCAATCGCACCCATGACCTGAGCGCCCGCTTCTTCGGGCCGCGCTTCTTCGTCCGGGTGGCGAGCCTGGAGATGCACCCCAAGGACATCCTGGACCGCCGCGATCTGCTCCGCGATGCGGGCGGGCTCGGCTACTGCAACATCACCANNCCAAGTGCTGCACCGAGGTCTGTCCCGAGAACATCCACATCACCGACAACGCGATCATCCCGCTCAAGGAGCGGCTGGCCGACGCGCATTGGGACCCGGTGCAATGGGTGGCGCGCAAGCTGCGCGGCCCCAGTGCCAAGGCGGGGGAGAGGGCGGCGGACAGGTGAGGCGCCGGGAGCGGTGATCGCCGCCATCGTTCTGGCGGCGATCCTCGCCGTCCTGGTGCTCGTCTTCGTCGCCTTCTACCGCTACTCGCGGACGCCCGAGTGGGGAGACTCCGATGTCCGCAAGGCCGCGCTCGAGCTGCTGTTGTCGATCGGGCCCTTCTGGGGTATGCACTTCAAGGCGCCGCGCCCGGAGCTCCCCACCGTGACCACGCCCGGCGCCGACCCGGAGCCGCTGCCCACCTGGGACGTGGACGAACAGCCGCCCCCGGCTCTCAGTGAGGGTCAGCCGACTCCGGCGTAGCCGGGTCAGTCCTCGCCGTGGGCCAGGAGGCTCGGCAGCAGGGGGTCGATCTGGGCTCGGTTGGCCTCGATGACCCCGACGATCTCCTCGACCGCCGCCGCGGAGCGGTGCAGGGCGGCCTGGTCCTCTCCGCTCAGATCCATCTCCACGACCTCCACCAGGCCACCCGAACCGAGCCGGGCCGGGACCCCGCTGAACACGCCCATGACGCCGTACTCCCCGCGGAGGTGGACGCTGCAGGGGAGGATCTGCCGGGTGTCGAGGAGGATGGCGTCGACCATCTGGACCACCGCCGCGCCCGGTGCGTAGTAGGCGCTGCCGGTCTTGAGCAGGCTGACGATCTCGGCGCCACCGTCGCGGGTCCGCTGCACGATCTGCTCCAGGCGCTCGGGGGCGATCAGCTGGGCGACCGGGATTCCGGCGACCGTCGTCAGCTGGGTGAGCGGGACCATGGTGTCGCCGTGCCCGCCCAGCACATAGGCCTGGACGTCGCGCACCGAGGCTCCCAGCTCCTGGGCGATGAAGGTCCGGAAGCGTGCGGTGTCGAGGACCCCCGCCATCCCGATCACCCGCCGGCGGGGGAAGCCGCTGACCGCGAAGGCGACCTGGGCCATGGCGTCGAGCGGGTTGCTCACGATGATCAGCACGGCCTGAGGAGACGCAGCCGCAGCCTGCCGCACCACTCCGCTGACGATGCCGGCGTTGGTCATCACCAGGTCGTCGCGCGACATCCCCGGCTTGCGGGCCACGCCGCTCGTGACCACCACGACGTCGCTGCCCGAGGTCTCCTGATAGCCGTTGGTGCCGGTGACCTGGCTGTCATGTCCGACGACCGGACCCGCCTCGAGGATGTCCAGGGCCTTGCCCTGGGGCAGGCCCTCGACGATGTCGACCAGGACGATGTCGGCGTAGTCTCGCTCGGCAAGACGAAGGGCCACGCTGGCGCCGACGTTGCCCGCGCCGACGACGGTGATCTTGTGGCGCACGGTGAGCCTCCGATGGGATGGGTCGGCATCGCGATCGCGACATCGCGATTGTAGGAAGACCACCGCTCGAGAGGGGCCTCAACGCCGATCGCACTCGCTGCGGTGCGATCCTTGCTTGCATGGCGACGAAGCGCCGGCTTCCCCGCGGTGCCCGTGAACGGGCGGCCACCGTCGTCCTGCGCCTTGCAGCCGAGTACCCGGTGGCCGAGTGCGCCCTGGTTCACGATGGGCCGCTCCAGCTCCTGGTCGCGACCATCCTCTCCGCCCAGTGCACCGACGAGCGGGTCAATCTGGTGACCCCGGCCCTCTTTGCCCGCTATCCCGATGCGGCCGCCTTCGCCGGCACCGATCCCGCCGAGCTGGAGGAGCTGATCCGCAGCACGGGCTTCTTCCGGGCCAAGGCCCGCTCGATCATCGAGATGAGCGAGGAGGTGGTGGCGCACTTCGGCGGGGAGGTGCCGGACCGGATGGAGGAGCTGGTGACCCTCCGCGGCGTGGGCCGCAAGACCGCCAACGTCGTCCTGGGCGTCGCCTTCGGGAAGCCGGGGTTTGCCGTGGACACCCACGTGACCCGGCTCACAGCCCGTCTCAGGCTCACCGCGTCAGCGGACCCGGTGGAGATCGAGGGGGACATCTGCTCGATGGTCCCGGCCGCCGAGTGGACGGCGCTCGGGCTGCGGCTGATCCTCCACGGGCGCCGGGTCTGTGCCGCGCGAAGCCCGCGCTGTCCGGTATGCGTCCTGAATGACATCTGTCCCTCGGCGGAGATCGCCGGCCTGAGGCCGCCGCGGGCGGGCCGGTCACGGGTCGCGGGGGCGCGTCGCTGATCGCGAAACCCTCCCGGATGCCGCCTGATGGTGGCGTTCGAGTAACGGGGGGGCGAGCCGCGGGGCTGGTCAGGTACGATTCCCGCGTCCAACCAGTCATGCCCCTCGAGTGACAGTTACTTCCGCACCGCTTCCGTCCGCCCTGGAGCCGGCCGAGACCGACGAAACCAGGACGAGCAATTCGCGACCCCTCCACGCCGGCCACCGTCTCCCGGTCGCCAGCCCCGGGCCGCGCCTTCCCGGGATCCACCGTCCCGAGGGTCTGGTCGCCGCCGCGCGCCCCGGCGACGTCCCCCAACCCCAGCACCTCCACCTTCCCGGCTGGGTGCGCCGTGCCCACGGCCAGGCGCGTCCGATCCTCGCCGACCTGATCGGCAATCTTTCGGGAGAGCCTCGCCAGCAGTTCTCGGGGCACGTCGCCGCGCTGGTCGAGGGGATGAGCACCGGCAAGTTCAGCCTCGCCTGGCAGTACCCGACCCTCATCGACGAGGGGTGGGCGCTGGTCGTACGGCAGCGGGCCGACGCCGAGGAGGAGGCCAAGCGGCGCCGCGGTCTGGAGAGCGCACGGCGGAAGGTCGCCGATCAGCTCCGCGATGCGGGTGCCCGGCTGACTTCGGAGACCGCCACCCGGCTCAACCGGACCCTCCGGTCGGCGGACGGTCCGGATGCGATCAAGGAGGTGGCCACCGAGCTGGACCATGCGGTCGCAGCGGTGCGCACCCTCGAGGAGCGCCGCCGGGATCGCGAGATCGATCGCACCCGCGAGAGGCTCCGCCGCTCCCTTCCGCGCGGCGCGAACGCCGAGGGTCCCGCCGAGACCTGGCAGGACTCGCTGCGGCGCATCGCTGAGCAGTACTCGGAGTAGCGGGCGGCGGGACCTCTCACGAGGGAGCCCGCCGGGCGGACGCTGAGGAGATGGACGAAGACGAGTTGCTGATGCGCCGCGCCCTGGTGCTCGCCGCGCGGGCCGGCCGGCGCGGTGAGGTTCCGGTGGCGGCGCTGGCGGTGGCCGGCGGGAGCGTGATTGCGGCCGCCGGCAACCGGATTGAGCGCGGTGGCGACGCCACCGATCACGCCGAGATGCGGGTGCTGCGAGCCGCGGCGCGGCGCCGGGGGGGATGGAGACTCGAGGGGGTGACGGTGGTGGTGACCCTCGAGCCCTGCCCGATGTGTGCCGGGGCCATGGTGCAGGCCCGGATCGATCGCTGCGTGTACGGTGCCCGCGACCCCAAGAAGGGTGCCGATGGCAGCGTCTACGAGGTGCTCCGCCACCCTGGCAACAATCACCGGGTGGATGTCACCGGGGGAGTGCTGGGGGAGGAGTGCGGGCGTCTGCTCAGCGACTTCTTCCGGCGGCTCCGCGAGGGCTGAGGCCGGCTGAGCGGGTGGGGGTACCCCTGCTCAGGTGGTTAAGGACATTACTGTCCTTAAGGGTCTGGCAGGGGTGGGGACGGGGAGACGAGGCAATTGGTGCGCTTGCACACCCGGGACGCTGCCCAACTCCACCGCAGGGGTGGAGAAGCTCCGGCGCCGCGCCCGGAGGTGGCCTTCCGGCCTGCCGGTCAGGCGCCGGCGGCGACGGCCCCGTCCTCGCCGTCCGGGATCTCCATGGAGCGTGCCGAGCTCCGCGCCGCGGCGCGCTCGGGCGCCCCCTGGGGGGCGAATTGGTGCTCGTAGAGGGTCGCGTAGAGGCCGCCCATGCGGAGCAGCTCGTCGTGGGTGCCGTGCTCCACCAGCCGACCGTGGTCGATGACGAAGATCACGTCGGCGGCGAGGATGGTGGACAGCCGGTGGGCGATGGCGATGGTGGTGCGCTCCCGGATGAGAGGGGTGAGCGCAGCCTGCACCAGCCGCTCGCTGGTGGTGTCGAGGGCGGCGGTCGCCTCGTCGAGGATGAGGATGCGCGGGGACTTGAGGATCACCCGGGCGATCGCCATGCGCTGCTTCTCTCCACCCGAGAATCGATAACCGCGCTCCCCGACCACGGTGTCGTAACCGTCTGCCAACTCGGTGATCCGGTCATGGATGAAGGCGGCACGGCAGGCCGCCTCCAGCTCCTCCTGGGTCGCGTCGGGTCGCGCGTAGAGGAGGTTGCGGCGCACCGAGGCGTGGAAGAGGTAGGTCTCCTGGGTGACGATGCCGAGCTGGTCGGCGATGGAGGCGAGGGTCAGGCTCCGGACGTCGTGTCCGTCGATGCGCACCGCCCCCAGGGTCACGTCGTAGAGGCGGGGGATCAGGTAGGAGATGGTGGTCTTGCCCGCCCCGGTGGGGCCGACGATGGCGGCGAGCTGCCCCGGCTCGATGCGCATCTCGAGATCCTCGATGGCCCACGGCCGCGGCGCCTCCTGGTCGGCGTGCGCGGCGCTCCGCTGGGTGGTGAGGTGGGCCGGGTCGTAGCGGAAGTAGACGTGGTCCAGCTCGATGTCGGCGCCCACCCGCCGGGAGGGGAGAGCGACGGCATCCGGCGCGTCGACGATGTCCTGGGGGATCTCCAGGTAGTCGAAGATCCGCTCGAAGAGGGCGAGCGACGACTGGACCTCGACCGACACCTGAAGCATCTGGCCGATCGGGAAGAAGAGACGGCTCTGCAGGGTGGTGATGGCGACGATGGTCCCGGCCGTGATCCCCGAGCTCAGGCCGCTGCTGTGGTAGATGACGAAGGCCGAGACCAGGTAGACGAGCGCCGGGGCGATCGAGAAGAAGACCTGGACCATCGCGAAGAGCACGCGGCCCACCATCGCCGCCCGGATCGAGAGGTCGGCGACCTGGCGGTTCTCCGATCGGAACCGGTCCATCTCCTCGCGCTGGCGGCCAAAGGTCTTGCCCAGCAGGATGCCGGAGATGGAGAGCGTCTCCTGGGTGATGGCGCTCATCTCCGCCTTGGATTCCTGCGCCAGCAGGGTGACCTTGCGCCGCGCGTTCCCCGCCCGGTAGGTGAGGAAGAGGAACACCGGCATCATGAAGAGGGAGAGCGCGGTCAGCTGCCAGCTGAGCACCACCATCGCCACCAGGGTGCTGGCGATGACGACCACATTGGCGACGACGGAGGAGGCGGTGTCGGTGACCACCGACTGGATGCCGCCGACGTCGTTGGTGAAGCGGGACTGGATCTCGCCGGTGCGGGTGGAGGTGAAGAAGCGCATCGACAGCCCCTGGAGGTGGGCGTAGAGGGAGTTGCGCAGGTCCTCCATCAGCCGCTGGCCGATGCTGTTGATCTGGTAGGTCTGAGCGATGCCGACCGTGCCGGTGATCACCGGGATGCCGATCATCAGCCCGGCGTAGAGGCCGACCAGGCCCATGTCGGGCCCGCCCCCGCCCCGGGGGAAGAGGGCGTCGAAGACGAACTTGATCAGGATCGGGTTGACGACTCCGAGGCCCGAGGTGAAGACGATCAGCCCGACCGCGAGGAACACCTGGCGGCGGTGCGGGCGGAACAGGCCGAACACGCGGCGGGCGAGGTGGCGGTTGGAGACCCGGCCAGTCGGCTTCTCGGCGGGGGATCCATGCGCCCAGCCGTGCATGGTCAGGAGGTACCGGAAGGGAGGGGGCTCACCACCTCACTCTAGCCAACCGTCCTCCAGCCAGGGCTCGCCGCCCTTCCCGTCAGCGGGCCGGCTGCTCCTCGGGATGGAGCCCCTCGGCCCTCTCCCACCCCCGGCGGGCCTCCCGGTAGAGGCCGTGGAAGAAGGGGCCGCCCCAGAGCCCGACGGAGAGGGCGGCTCCGAAGAGAACCACGGCGTCGACGCTCTCGCGCCCCTCCCGGGACCAGTAGACGTCCTTGAGATTGAGCCAGAGGGCGAATTCGTCGAGGGTCAGCGCGGATGCCGCCCCGTAGGTCACGGCGGTGAGCTTGGAGGCCGGGCCCTCCGGATGGGCGCCGTCGCCGGTGCCGACCTCGACCAGCCAGAGGTAGCCGGTGCCCAGCAGCCCGGCGATCCCGAAGACGAGATGGTGGAGGTGGCGGCCACCAAGTCCGAGGTCGTGAAAGGGTCCGATCCCGCGCCGGATGGCGTGAGTGATCCCGCGGGTGGCGGCGAAGGCCGTGAAGAAACCGGCGGAGGAGAGGAAGAGCCGCTCCCGTCGGGTGTCGGCGAAGTGCAGCCGGTAGATGTGGGCGACACGGTGCGGGGAGATGGGGCGCATCGGGCGAGTCTGCCTCACCCGGGCGGGTTCATGGGTGGCGCCGGCGCCGTCTCAGCTCGTCGTGGATGTCGAGGTAGGTGGGCCCCCGGTAGCGGCTCCGGTATCGGGGCCGGGTCGGGCGCAGGCGGTTGCTCCACCAGAGCAGGGCCACGAACCCGAAGGCGAGGACGGCGATGACGATCAGCCCGGACACTCAGACCCAGTCTAGGGGCAGGGTCTCAGGCACCGGAGATGGCGACCACCCCGGAGCGGGTCCCCACCAGCGCCAGGTCACCGACAAGGGTGGGCGAGGCGAAGTCGGGCACGGAGCCGACCGAGATCTGGGCCTGGGTGGCGCCGGTGGCGGCACTGAGCACACAGAGCGTCCCGCTGTTGGTGTCGACGCTGAACACGCTGCCTCCGCCCAGCACCGGCGGCCCATTGGCCCCGGATGACGTCTGCCACCCGATGGAGAAGCTCCCGCCCGATGCGACCGAGATCGCCTCCACGCCATTGGAACAGGGTTGGTAGAGGGTGTCGCCGCTGGAGGAGGTGCCGCCGAAGGACATGGCCCCACCGCACACCTGATGGCTGTAGACCTCCCCCCCGACCCCACCCAGGGCGGACTCCTGGAGCACGTACCCGATGCCGCTCTTGCCGGCGATGAAGACGTAGCCGTCGGGAAGCAGGGTGGGTGCCACCGAGCCGAGATCGAGATCGTGGGCGTTGTCGTAGGCCCAGCGGGCCGGCGCCCAGTCGCTCACCAGCTGAAGGGTGGGGCTCAGCTCGAGCACCGAGTCGCTCTCGTCCCAGGTCCCGCCCTCGGCGGCGCCGTTGCCGGTGGCGACGAAGATGTCGCTGTTGGGCCCGACCACCGGGCCGCCGGTCGCCCAGACGGCCCCCTCCCGGCTGGTGGGCACCATGAAGTCGAGGGTTGCGCCCTGGTTGCTGGTGGGCACCGCCGCCACCGCTCCCACGTACTGGCTGCAGTCGCCGTCCAGGCCGCCGAAACCTACGTAGACGTAGCCATTGGCGACCGTCAGGGCGGGGCGCTGCTGGACCGCGGACGGGTGCTCCAGTGAGTTGGAGATGTCCACCTGGCGCGACCAGAGGACGGCCCCGCTGATCGCGTCGAAGTCGTAGAGGACGTGGATGGGACCGGTCTCCTCGGCCACCACAAAGATCGACTGGGTGGCGGGGTCGTAGGCGGGGGTGCCGGTCATGCCGAGCGGGAAGATATTGCCGCAGGGGAGGTCGGCCCGCGGCACCGGGGTGCCCACGTGGTCCTGCCACACCACCGTCCCGCTGGCGGGGTTGAGCGAGTAGAGGGTGTCGTTCTCGGTGGCGACGATCACGTTGCCCCCGACGACGATCGGCTGGGCCCAGACGGCCCCGTCCAGGTTGGTGCTCCAGGCTGTCGCCAGGGTGGTGAGGGCGGGTGTGGCGGCGGACTGGCCCGTGCGCTCAGGGTTCTGGTGGTAGACGGGCCAGGAGGCGGTGAGGGCCGGGGTGGGCGTCGCGGTGGGGACGGGTGTCGGCGTCGTGGTGGGGGCCGCGGTGGCGCTCCCGGTCTTGGAGGTGGTGGGGGAGGCGTGCTGAGCCGGGCTGGCCGAACAGGCCGTCATCCACGCGGACAGCATCAGGGCCGCCGCCGCCAGAGCGACCCTCGTGCTCGGTCCGGTCGTGGGCACTGGTGCTCTCCTCTCCCGCGCTTCAGGACCCGGTGACGGAGCCACCGCCGGCCCCAGTTTAGGACCGTGTACCGAGCCCCGGTCAGTGGCCCGGCAGCATCGCGCCGCCTCCTCGCGGCGCCCCGCCGGGCGGGAGCGTAAGGTGAGCGGCATGATGCAACTGGCCCGTCACCCCCTCTCCGCCCTCCTGCTCGTCCTGGTCGTCCTCTTCTTCGTCTTCTTCGTGCTCTCGCCACTGCTCCACCTGATCTTCGCGGTGATCGTGCTGCTCGCGATCCTGTGGGTCGTCGCGATGCTGATGAGGCTGAACCGGAAGTACCGGAGGAGCGGCGCCAAGCGCTGAGGGCCGCCGGCCGGGGCCAGAGGTTCACCCGCTGCCGGGGTGGTCAACAGGAGGCGGCGACGCACCGTCTGCCCAGCCTGAAGACGAATCCGCGGAGAGGGCGGGATTCGAACCCGCGGTGGCTATTAACCACACCGCTTTTCGAGAGCGGCACCATCAACCACTCGGACACCTCTCCGGGGGCGAGTATACGGAGAGGCTCAGGGCGCGGAGAGGGCGGCCCGGCGCGGGGCCGGCTGGTGGTCCGGTCAGTGGGCGCGCCGGCGCCGCACCAGGCTGCGAACGACGAGCAGGGCGACGATCGCCACCACCTGGCCCTGGAGCACGATCCGGGTCACGTCAACGGCCGGTTGCCACGACACCGTCCCCTCACGGATCACGTAGACGCCGAGAGGCCGGGAGACGATACCCAGGCCTCCACCCTGCCCCTGGCGGCCCTTCTCGGAGCCGCCGCTCTGGTCGTTGCCGGTGCCTCCGCCCCCGCCGCCCCAGATCCGGGCCACCGGCACCACCAGCATGTCGCCCTTCTCGTACGGCTCTCCGAAGACCTGGCGGACGGTGGCGACCTCGCGTACCCGGTTGAGGATGTCGTCTGGCTGCATGGCGTGACCTCTCCATCTGGTTGGCCCGAACCTGGCTGAAGTGGGCGAACCCAATCACGATCATCCTCCGCCGGGGAGCCGCGGGCGATGGGCCAGGGCGGCGCTCGGTACAATCGCCCAGGAGCGATCGCCTAGCTGGTCGAGGGCGCCGCACTGGAAATGCGGTATACGGGGTCAACTCGTATCGAGGGTTCGAATCCCTCTCGCTCCGCGCTGTGATGTCTCAGGCGGACATCGTGGACACCTGTCGCAGGACATCGTGGACTCCAGGGCGGCCGGGCCGGACGCCGCGAGGCTGGTAGTCCCGGGAGGGGTCCAGGGTCAGCTGGCGGGGCGGGGTCGCCGCGGCTGGGAGTGACGAGTCGCCTCACCACCACGGGTGTTCGAGGGCGCGATCGGTACCACCCGTCCGGTCGAGCGCGTCCAGATCCCGCACATCCTGGTCGGACAGCTGGAAGCCGAAGATGTCGCCGTTGGCCTCGATGCGCTCACGGTGGGTCGACTTGGGGATGACCGGCACGTCGCGTTGGATGCACCAGCGCAACAGGACCTGTGCGGGGGTGCGCCCGACGCGGTCCGCCACTCGCCGGACGGTCTCGTCGCCGAGGTGCCGGCCCGTCCCCAGCGGGCTGTACGCCTCGAGGACGACGCCGCGCCTCTGGCAGGCTTCGAGCAGGCCGCGGCGGTACTCGAACGAGCTGAACTGCACCTGGTTCACGGCCGGGGGGATGGTCCCGGCGCCGATCACCTCGTCCAGCTGGGCGACGTTGAAGTTGGAGACCCCAACCGAGCGAGCGTAGCCCAACTCGCGCGCCCGTTCCATGCCCGGCCACGCCCAGGTCGCCCCGCCCTGTGGCCAGTGAATGATGTACAGGTCCACGTGGTCGACCCGGAGCCGTCGCAGGCTCTGCTCGAGGGCGGCGACGGGATCCGGATTCCCGGGGAAGAACTTGGTGGTGATGAAGACCTCGTCGCGGGGCACGCCGCTCGCCAGCAGGCCGGTTCCGACACTCTCCTCGTTGCCATAGGCCTGGGCGGTGTCGATGTGCCGGTACCCGAGCTCGAGTGCCCAGCGCACCGCGTCGACGCAATCTCGCCCGTCCCTCGTCTGCCAGACCCCGAGGCCCAGCAGGGGCATCTGGTGGCCATCATTGAGGATGAGGGCCCGCCCGTCTGCTGTGAGTGCGCCACCTGTCATGGTCTGCCGCTCCTCGATCGAACCGGGCCCGGAATTGCAACCCGGTTGTCGTCTCAGTCTAGGCGCCGCGGCGGGCCGAGANNAGCAGCAGGCTCACGAGCGCCGCGAGGAGGATCAGGGAGTCGGCCCACACGAAGGCGATGCCCCCCGCGGAGCTCAGAACTGCCGACGCCAGCGAGACGCCGTTGGCGCCTGCCACGGCGGGTGGGATCGCCATCTGGGCAAAGGCGTCCTCCAGGGCGGAGGGGCTACTCGAGGGGCTGGCGCCCGGCGCGACCTGGACAACGGGCGGCGCGATCAGCTTGGGGGTTGGCGTCGCCGGTGGGGGAGTGGGGGTCGGGACCGGGGTGCTCGTC
>PLAK01000172.1:1519-2520 GCA_003134115.1 Candidatus Changshengia sp. | reverse complement strand
CGCGGCGTCGGTGTGGGAGTGGGCGTAGCGGTCGGCGTGGGCGTCGGGCAGGCGGTGGTGTCCGCCGCCACCGGGCCGGCCGTCACGGTGTGACTGACGTCCAACCGTGCGTAGAGCACCGCGCCGAACGAGTGGAGGGTTGGGAAGGAGTACGACGGGGTCGTCTCCGAGGGGCCCGTCGTCCAGGGGTATCCGCCGGTTGCCGAGTAGTCGACGGTGTAACTCGTCTCCGTCTGTCCCGTGACGCCGACCTGCCAGAGGTAGTTGGTAGCCGGGGTGGGGCTGCAGACCGCGGTCACCGACAGCACGGCGGTCGCTGTCAGAGTGGCGTGCGTCCCGCCTCCGGACCGGTGGAGCGTCGGAGCGGCGGCCACCCCCACTGCCCCCGCCACAACCAGCGCGAGGCCGCCCGCCACGGCGACGGACAGTACCGAGAGACGCCGGCCGAGCCGGCGGCGGGCGAAGGGGGCTGGGGTCGCCATGGGAGATCTCCTGGTGGCCGAGTCGGGCTTGTCCGGTTGCCCGCGTTCCGGCCCTTGGCGATCATGTTCACGTCCGATCGAGAACCCGGCCCACCTTGTCTCGCGGCTTGTCACGCCGCCGCCATGCTTTCGCAACGCTGAGACCACGCCGTGCAACGCCATGGTGGCTTCCGGACCCCGTCTTTCCCCGGCGGCCCTCCACGAATTACGCGGCCACAACGGACATGAACCCACGCCACGCCGGCGACTGGCAACCCGACTGGCGACACCGATCGGTGCGACGGGGCTGCTGGGTGGGTCTCAGACGGCCCGGCGGCTCCACCAGTGGCGGGCCCGCTCGCGCAGCCGGTCCTCGAGCTCGTCGATCCGCAACTGCAGCTCGTGCATCCGGGCGAGCGCTGACTGGGTGCTCTGCTGGGCGTCCTCAGCCAGGGTCATCTGCTCGTCGAGCCGAGCGCGCAGCTCGTCGGTCTGTGCGAAGGCCTCTCGAGTGCTCTCCTCGGCGCTCTCGATGGCGGA
>PLAK01000172.1:0-1497 GCA_003134115.1 Candidatus Changshengia sp. | reverse complement strand
CTGGTCGATCTCGTGGAGCTGGTGGGGGAGGACCGCCTGGTCGACCGCGGCCTCGATTGCAGTCCGCGAGTCGACTCGCGGCTGGGTGGTCGGGTGGCCGATCAACTCGACAACGGGGCCGTCCACGGCGGGCGCCACTGGGGGAGCGGCGCTGAAAGCCCGGGGCGGGCTCCCGTTCAGGGCCGGCCCCTGCGGGCGTAGGCCCTCGGACGCGGGGGCATGTGCCTGAACCGCCATGAGTCGAACCTCCTGCTGCGACGTTGAGTGGGGATGAGGGACAGACGGCGTAGAGGCTACACCACCGAGGGCGGCTGTGCTCACCAAAGAGGGGCGACGCTCTCGCGCGCTACGCTCTACGGCCATGAACGCTCAGGACCTCGACGCCTACTGCGACGCCCACCAGCCGCGCTTCGTCGATGAATTGGTCGAATTCTGCCGTATCCCCTCGATCTCGGCCGACCCCGCCTTCGCCGGCGACGTGCGGCGCAGTGCCGAGCGGCTCGCCCAGGCGGCCCGGGATGCGGGCTTCGCCACCGCCGAGCTGATCGAGACGCCCGGTCACCCCACCGTCTACGCGGAGAGGCTGGTGGACCCGGAGCTGCCGACCGTCCTGATCTACGCGCATCACGACATCCAGCCCGCAGTTCCCCTGGAGGAGTGGACGTCGCCACCCTTCGATCCGCGCATCGTCGGCGGGGAGCTGCGCTGCCGCGGCGCCGCCGACGACAAGGCCCATGTGTGGATGCACCTCAAGGCGGTCGAAGCCCATCTGCGCACCCGCGGCGAGCTGCCCCTCAACCTCAAGCTGGTCGTGGAGGGGGAGGAGGAGATCGGCTCGNNGATGCACGGTCGCGGCCAACCCTCGATCTGCGTCGGGCTGCGGGGACTGGTCGCCCTCGAGGTGGAGGTCGAGGGCCCGGCCCTGGATCTCCATTCCGGGGAGTTCGGCGGCGCGGTCCTCAATCCTCTGGAGGCACTCGCCCGCATCCTCGCCTCCCTGCGCGATCCGCTGACCGGACGGGTGACCGTCCCCGGCTTCTACGACGAGGTGGTGGAGCTGACCGGCGAGGAGCGAGCCCAGGTCGCGGCCGCCCCCTTTGACGAGGCCGCATTCCGCGATCTGGCCGGCGGCGTTCCCGCCACCTTCGGCGAGAACGGCTACACCACCACCGAGCGCCTGACGGTGCGGCCCACCCTGGAGATCAATGGGGTCTGGGGTGGCTATCAGGGCCCCGGCCCCAAGACCATCATCCCCGCCCGCGCCGGTGCCAAGATCACCTGCCGCCTGGTGCCACGGCAGCAGCCGGAGGTCATCGCGAACCGGGTGCGGGCGGCGATCGAGGCCGNNGTGCCCGGAGGCCGTGCGCGTCACGGTCACACTGGGGGATGGCTGCCGTCCCGTGCTCACCCCGGTCGACCATCCCGGGGTGGTGGCGGCGTGCCGCGCCATGAAAGAGGTGTTCGGGGCCGACGCTTACCGCACCCGGGCGGGGGGCT
>PLAK01000126.1:4079-4387 GCA_003134115.1 Candidatus Changshengia sp. | reverse complement strand
ACCGACAAGGCTCCCCGCATCCTCCTCGACAACTTCTCTCCGGGCCAGGTGCGCGAGGCGATGGGCCTGATCCGGGGCCGCGCCGTCGTCGAGGTGAGTGGCGGCGTCCAGCCGGGCAACGCGCGGGCGTACGCGCTCGCCGGGGTGGACTTCATCTCGGTGGGAGCATTGACCCACAGCGCGGTCGCCCTGGACCTCTCGTTGAAGGTGACCCGCTACTAGGGCTCGCGACGTGTCGGCGCGGCCCGTCAGGGCTGACGTGTCCGAGCGTGCGCGGAGTCACGGTGGTGGTGTTTCGCTGCGGCCCG
>PLAK01000126.1:0-4025 GCA_003134115.1 Candidatus Changshengia sp. | reverse complement strand
GGCCCGGGTGACCCGAGGATGCTGGGCCGCCGATCAGGGCATGGGCGGCCGGGTCCAGCGCCCTTTTGCTGCGGTTGTTGCGGGCCCTGGCAGACATTGAGCATCACCCGGCGCCACAGATTCGGAGGGCTGCGGGTCGAATTACGGAGGCCTCAAGGCATGATCATTCTCGGCATAATCCTGATGATCATCGGCTTCGTCGCAGCTATTCCGGCGATGTGGACGATTGGCATAATCCTGCTCGTGGTCGGACTCATCCTCTCGCTCATGGGCGCCATGGGCCGCGCGGTTGGAGGCCGGCGCACCTACTATTGACCAAGGGCGCTGGCACCCGCGCGAGCGCGGAGCCGCGCGGGTGGTGCTTCGCTGCGGCCCGGCCGTCGGCACGCCCTGACTGGCGTGCCGCGCCCTCTGCTCGGCGGCATTGCAACTGCCGCCTGCGCAGAGCCTTCGCTGCGCACGCACCCCCGCGTCTCCTGACGGCTGCCGAGTCCCAGAAGTGCCTCGGCCTGGCTCGGTTCACGGACTGGCCGGACATTGGAAGCCCGGAAGAGGTGCCGGACCGCCCGAGGCGACGGGTGATCCTATGAAGACAGAGCCGCCGCTGCGCACGAGCACCTCCACGTCTCCGAAGACGAAGCCGTCCTGCCGAAGCACCTTACCGGTCGCGGCCGAGGTCACCGTGACGAGCCATGGCTGTCTCGGGGCGGATTTCGTGTCGATTTGGGCGCCGCTCCCGCACCCCACGCTCGTGGCCGGACCGTGCGACCACGGAGTGACCACCACGTTGGGACCGTCGATATCGTCGACGAAGAAGATGGACGGTGGGGGTAAGAACCCGCAGGCCACCCACCCCGCCAGGCAGAGGCACACCAGCCCGATCGCGATGGCGAGGCGGCGTTTCATCGCGCCCTCTCCCGCCGGCCAGGCCAACAGCCCTGGTCACGTCTCACACCGATGGTCACGACTACCCCTCCAGGACGGCGATCAGCTCCTCCTGGATGAGTCCGAGGGCGAGCAGCACGCGGAACTCCGACGAGCCCCGCAAGGCGTCGCTCGCCTGCTGCTCCCAGCCGTCCTCCTCGACGCCCATGATCCCGCCCGCCGTGATGCGGAGCAGGTTGAGGCCGCGCGCCCAGGCCAGCGCCTGCTCCTCGGTGAGCACGGTCACGTCCTCGCCTGAGCCGATGCAGTCCCGGATGACGTCGAGGTCGGCCTCGCGGCTCCGCTCGATCTCGGGACGCACCCAGCGGTCGTACTCGGCCTGGAACTCGGGATCGTCGTAGGCGACGGGAAGGGTGAGGCGGACCTGGCCGAGGCTCGGGGCCAGCTGCTCGACGATCATCACCAGGGCCGCCCTCTCATCGGCGTCGAGATGGATCTGGATCCGTCCACGCCGCTTGCGGACCTCGGCCACCGGCGCCCTACCCGCGACCCATGGTCGCCTGGAGGCCAAAGCCGTGGAGGCGGGACACCGAGACCTCGGCCTGCTCCCGGGGCTGGGTGGCGACCACCGCCTTGCCCTCGTGGTGCACCTGCAGCATCAGCTTGGTCGCCGTCTCGAAGTCGTAACCGAAGAGCCGCCGGAACACCAGGACCACATACGACATGAGGGTGATCGGGTCATTCCAGACCAGCACCTCCCAGCCCGGGTCGCGAACGGTGTGCTCGCCGCCCGCCGGGACCTCGATGGGCGTCTCGGCAGGGGCGGGAGGCTGCGCTGTCGAGGGTGCCATCGGCTTCCAAGGTTAGCCCACCCGGGGGCGAATGCGGTGCCAGATGGACAGCCGGTCCGGGAAGGGAGGCCAGGGGTCGGAACCCTAGCTGGCAGATCCCACGTCGGAGAGCTTGAAGATGTCCTTCCACACCGCGAAGGCGGTCTCAGCCTGGTGGGATGCGGTCGGCCCCTCGAGAACCGCCTGGAGCGGCAGCTCGCAGTTGTGGCAGATGATCCAGATCGGTCCCGGCTCGCTGATGCGGCGTTCCAGCCGGTGCTTGTGCCCACACTCTTCGCAGGTGATCGTGACCCTCATGGCTCACCGAGGGTCGCATGGCGGTGCGACGCCATCTAAGAGGGTCCTGTATTGCCCCCGTCACGAAGTGCAACGATCTCCTGACAGCCGGCGCNNGCCCAGCGCCTTCCTGCCCCTGTCGCGGTACCCTGATAGACTGCCCGTGTCGCACGGTAACGGTGCAAACGCGCCCGTTCTTCGCCTCCAAGCGACACCATTCCGGGCCCCAGGGCCCACATCCCTCGGCAGCACGCTCCCCCGAGGTGCACGGCGAGAGAGACAGAAGGAGACAGTTGGCCCCTAGCGTTGAGACCCCGGAGCGCGAGCCGCTCACCATGGAGGACCTTCTCCGCGAGATGGAGGAGGGCAGCGTCAAGTCCCTTGCCTACGGCGACATCGTCGAGGGCGTGGTGGTGCGGGTCGATCCCGATGAGGTCCTGGTCGACATCGGGGCCAAGTCGGAGGGCGTGATCTCCAACCGGGAGCTCTCCGGCCGCAACGAGGCCGCGGTGATCCTGGTCTCCGGCGAGCGGGTCAAGGTGTACGTCCTCCAGCCCGAGGACGAGGAGGGGCGGGTCATCCTCTCGCTCCGCAAGGCCCGCGCCGAGTCGATCTGGCAGGCGGTGGCCGAGAAGGAGTCGGAGGGCGAGATCCTCGACGCCGAGGTTCGCGAGCAGAACAAGGGCGGCCTGATCGTCAACATCATGGGGCTGCGCGGCTTCCTGCCCTCCAGCCAGGTTGCGCGCCAGTTCTCCGGCAACCTGTTGGAGCTGGTGGGGACCAAGATCCCCGTCAAGATCCTCGAGGTCAACCGCAAGCGCAACCGGCTCATCGTCTCCCAGCGCGCCGCGCAGGACGAGGACAGGGCGCGCCAGCGCGAGGAGCTCTTCGAGAAGCTCAAGGTCGGCGACATGATCACCGGCAAGGTGAGCGGGCTGACCAGCTACGGTGCCTTCGTCAACCTCGGCGGCGCCGATGGTCTCATCCACATCAGCGAGCTCTCCTGGGACCGCATCAACAACGTGTCGGACATGCTGAGTGTCGGGGACGAGGTCCGGGTCAAGGTCATCAAGCTCGACCCCGAGCTCTCCCGCATCAGCCTCTCGCTGCGCCAGCTGAGCGACGACCCGTGGGACACCATCGAGGATCGCTTCCCACCCGGGAAGGTGGTCGACGGCGAGGTCACCAAGACCAAGAAGTACGGTGCCTTCCTCCAGATCGCCGACGGTGTCGAGGGATTGCTGCACATCAGTGAGCTCTCCTGGGACCACGTCGAGCGTACCGAGGACATCCTCAAGATCGGCGAGCAGGTCAAGGTCATGGTGCTGAGCGCCGACCGCGCCCGGCGCCGCATCAGCCTCTCGCTCCGCCAGCTCCACGGTGGCGGGCCGGAGGGACCGGCCGAGTACGTGCCGCCCACCTACGACCTCGGAGACGACTCCGACCAGGTCGACGACGAGTCGGACGCGCAGGCCGAGCCCGCGGCTGCGGCCGAGGACGTCGTGGTGGTGACGGAATCGGCGGCCGAGCTCGACGAGAGCGTCGAGGCCGCGGCCCTGCCGGAGGTCGAGGGCGAGGTGGTCCTCAACGAGGCGTCCGGGGAGACCGAGGTCGAGCCGGAGCCGGTGACGCCTGCCGGTGAGACCGTGGCCGAAGCCGACGCCGTGATGGTCGAGGCCGAGGCGGTCCTGGTGGAGGCTCTCGCCGAGGCCGAGGAGGCCCTCGACGGGTCTCAGGACGAGCCCGCGCCCGAGCCGGTCCCGTCAGCTCCGGCGGAGACCGCCGGCGAGACCGAACCGGAGGCGTAGCGCCCCGCCGGGCGGCCGGCGTCCGCGGCGACCCGCCTGGCCCGGGGTGAGCCTCGGGGCCCCGGCGGGTCGCCCACGCCCGGGGCCGCCCCTGTGGGGAACCCCGCCGTTCCCGGGCCCCTCGCTGAGCCCGGGATGACGACCTCGGCGCGCCTCCCCCCCAAATGGCCGTTGGGAGAGTGGCCGGCGCCCTCGATGGGCATAA
>PLAK01000024.1:2351-2598 GCA_003134115.1 Candidatus Changshengia sp. | reverse complement strand
CCGCCGGGGGATGGTCATCCGCTCCGGCGCGCTTGGTCGCCGCCGCGGCGAGCGGAAGTTCGGCCTGTCCCACCACATGGGTCGTCGCGACGGCGGGGCGATGCGTCGCTGGATTCGGCACCCCTCGAGGGCGCGAACCTGGGCCACATGCGGACCGCGGCCACCGACCACCAGGTGCAGACAGATCGAGGCGGAGCGCGCCAGCCTGCAGAACCACTCCCAGGTCCCGGCACTGAGCTGCCCGGCG
>PLAK01000024.1:0-2331 GCA_003134115.1 Candidatus Changshengia sp. | reverse complement strand
GCTGGTGAAGAGCGGCAGCTGGGTGGGGTAATAGCGGCGGTGCGAGAGCTCCTCGCGGCTGGGCCTTGGCGGCTCTTCCAGCGCCTGGTAGACGGCGAGCAGAACCCAGCCTGGAAGAGGGCGTCNNGCGATCGATGGCGCCGGCGGCACCGGCGTCGGATGGCGTCGTGGAGCCTCCGGTCGTCGGCGGGGTCGTGGAGGATCTCCACCTGCTGCGGCAGCCGCTCTCCCTCCGCCCCGCTACTGGCCACCGCTGACCCCTCCCCCGAGGCCGCGGTACACGTTGCGGATCACCTCGTCGTCGATCACCTCCCGCCCCGACTCGGCGCAGAAGCGGGCGGCGTGGTGGGTGAACTTCGCCCAGTTCCGGAAGTTGCCGTGGGCGCAGCGGCGATCGATCTGGGCCACCACGTCGTCGCTGACGCCGCCGTAGATGGAGTGGTACACGGGGATGACGGCGAGCACCTGGTCCAGGCTGAGCGGCTCGAAGCGGATGTGGGCGTAGAGGCGGGAATCCAGCATGGGCTCGCGGCGCAGCACCTCGTAGCAGCCGGCACCGCCGACGAACAGCAGGCTGAACTGGGTGTCGAGGTCGTCATGAAGGTGGCGGAGGTATTCGAAGCATTCGCGGTTCAGCCACTGCGCCTCATCGATGACGACCAGACGAGGACGGTCCGCAAGCGCGGCCTTGAGCGCCATGTCGACGCCGAAGGCATCGGCCGCCAAGATGGAGCCGAGCCCGGTCGCGCGGTGCAGGGCGTGACGCACGTCGCGGAGCGTGGGACGGCAGCGGAAGTCCATCCAGACCCAGCTGCGGGCCGGGAGGTCGATCAGGGCCTGCTCGACGGCGAAGCTCTTGCCCGTCCCGGCAGCGCCGTGGATCGCCACCATCGCCTGTGCCTCCACCGCCTCGCTGATCATCGCCTGGGCGTCGAGGAGCTGCTCGGTGGCGACGATCGCTGCCTCCTTCAGGTTCAGGAAGTGCCCGCTCATGCTGCATCCCCTCTGATCACCCGCGGCCGGGTCATCCGCGCTGGAACGGCTGGAGGCCTGGCGAGGCTGCGGCTCGCCAGGTGGCGCTGTTCGGCGTCGGACTGAGCCGCGCTCTGCGACGCGGTCACCTCCTCGGTCAGAGCGGAGACGACCACCGCAGGACCGGGCGCGGTCATCGCCGCATAGACGGTGCGTCGCCGCTTCTCTCCCGAACGAAGCACGCGCGACAGCCAGCGCTCCCCCTCGGCCCGACCCTCGAGGAATCGCCTCCTCTCGACCGAGGTCATCTGCTCGACCAGATGCGCGGTCCCCAGGTGGTGGCCGTCCAGAAGGAAGACCTCCACCTCCTGCTCATGGTGGGGCATGTGGCGCACCTCCACCTCGTCGCCCACGTGGCCGCAGAGCTCGGGGCCGTTGTATCGCCGACCGCCGAGGCGCACCCCCTTCTTGGTCACGGTGCGCTTGACCCCAACCAGCATCAGGTGGCGCAGCCGCTGCGGCTCGATGGTGGAGAGGGGCGTGGGGTCAGCGTTCCACACCTGCAGCGGCGTCCGCCCGTCCAGGCTCTGGTGCGGCCGCTCGGCGTGGTACCAGCGGATGAACTCGTCGAACAGCTGGACGAAAGCCTCCAGCGAGAGCAACGGATCACCCGCGCCGATCGGCTTCCCCGCCTTGTCCCGAGCACCGTGCAGGAAGCCCGGCAACTCGCTCAGCAGCAGCGTCTCGATGGAGCCGTTGGCCCGCTCGATGGCCCCCTTCAGGTGGGGTGTGTACGCGGGAGCCGGGCGGATGTCGATGACCAGGGCTCCCGCTGCAACCCTGATAGCCTCGGCCAGAAAGTCGCGCCCGCGGTCGAAGCGAATGGCACGCGGTACCCCCCCGATCGGCCCGTACGGAAGCTCGACCATGATCGCGGAGCGCAGGGCGGCGAGGATGCTCTCCCGGCTGGGCGTCACGGTGATCGCGTAGCCGGCGATCGCGCGTGAGAAGCAGTCGAGAAAGAGGGTCGCCCACGGCTTCACCACTCGCCCGTCGGGCAGGACCACCGCGATGGCCAGCTGCGTGTGGTCCGCCTCCCACTGCTCATTGCGAAACTGGGGAGCCCGGGTCAGGTACGTGTCGTAATCGCGGCGGACCCGCTCTCCGTGGACCAGGCCCGCTCGCTGCCCGGGGGAGAGTCCCCTCCGGAACGCCCGACGCCAGGCGTCGATCCCCGGCGTCGGACCCGCCTTCCCCCGTGCGCGGTGGAACGCCGCCACGCTGCCCCGGTGATACGCGAGGTCGATGATGTCCGCCTCGGTCACCTCTAGCCGCGGTCGCCGCTTCCGCACATTCCTC
>PLAK01000088.1 GCA_003134115.1 Candidatus Changshengia sp. | reverse complement strand
GCCGTTGGGACCGAGCAGGCCGTAGATCTCACCGTTCCGCACCGTCAGGGAGACGCCGTCGAGGGCTCGGATCGACCCGAAGGCCTTGACGAGGCTGTCGACGGACACCGCCACCGGCTGCGCGCTCATCCCAGCGTCTCCTCACCGGGCTTCATCGCTCGCAGCCACGCGGAGGACAGCTCCTCGGCCACGATCTCCAGCGGGGCGTCGAACCCGAAGGCCCGCTGCACGAGGTCCCGGGTGATCAGGTGCATGATCAGCGGGCCAGCGAACGCCATGAGCGCCAGCACTGGGTCCATCCGCCGCAGTCGGCCGTCCGCCATCTGCCGGGCCAGATACGTGGCGAGGGGGGCGATGGTCTCGGAAAGCGCGAGCTGGCGTGCGAGCTCGGCGTCGACATCCGGTCCCGAGACCTCGACGAGCAGGGTGCGGACGAGTCCCGCGTGGCCTTGCGCGCTCCGGAGCAGGGCCAGCGCGATCGCCGGCAGGAGCCGCTCCGGAGGCNNCGTCTGCGTGCTCGGTGAAGGCGACCGCGACCGGGACGAACGGGGCATAGACGCGCACCACCTCCCGGAAGAGCGCAGCCTTGCCGGGGAAGAGCCGGTAGAGGTTGGCACGGGACACCTCGGCGCGGTCGGCCAGCTCATCCATGGAGAGGCCCGCCAGGCCATGGGCACCGAAGAGAGTGACGGCCTCGGCCAGCACCCGATCCCGAGCGCTGGGGTCGGGCTCGACCTGCAGGAGCCGGAGCAGCTCGCCCCGCGACGCGACCAGCCGGTACACGGTGGCCCGCGACACGCCCGCTTGGCCGGCCAGGGTCGAGAGTGGGGGCAGTCCTCCGGCGCTCAGTGAGCGCCGAGCGGCACCGAGGATGCGCTCGCGGGCGCCCTCCTCGCGGGCCGCGCGATGGGTCGGTGGGGCGGCTTTGGTGGCCGGCATTGCGACGATACTAGACGAGACGTCTCATCTTGTCCAGTATCGTCAGTCCCGCCTGGAACCGTGCCTCAGGGCAGTCCTGCCCTCCTCGTTCGAGCCCACACGCAGGCGGCGGCGACCCCAGGAGACGGTGCACAGACCGCCGGGCGGCGCACCCCCGCGCCTGGAGCAGGACTCCGTCTCACACCNNAGGGGATGCGGGGAGTGCTCCGGCGTCGCGTACGATCAGTTCGGAGGGTGTGGGTTGTTGAGGAGGAACTCTGACGCGGACCGGCTCCGAACGCCTCAGCCGACCCGGACCGGGTGGTGGTGCTCCGCACGGCGGAAGACCTGCACCGCCCAGCTGCTGGCCCGCTCCTGCTCTCCCTCCATCAGCTCGGACATCTGACCGGGCTTGACCAGGAAGCTCGCCGGGCGGGTGACCAGGTGGCAGCCCCGGCGGCGGAGGGCACGGTAGAGGGCCAGGGCGGCGGTCCCGTTGAGGACGCGCAGACCCGGCTCCCGGGTGTCGAAGGTGGCGGCGGAGAAGCTCGGCCTCGGCGGCAGGTGGTCCAGCCAGCCGCGCACCCCGTCGGTCGGCGGGTGGAAGTCGCGGAGCACGTGGGCCGAGCTCTGGGTCCGGGCCACGTCGGCCCAATCCTCCCAGTGGTGCGTCGGCCCGCCCACGACCAGGAACTCGACGCCGTCGAGCTCGGCGAGCGGGATCTCGTGCACCTCCCCGACGATGACCGGGCCGTGCACGGCGGCTTCGGCGGCGATGATCCGGGCCACGGCCGCGCTGCTGCCCTGCGTCCCCTCGTACACGATCGCGGTGCGCATCAAGCCGATCCTCCTAAGGCATCCCAGGGTGGCCCCTGCGACTCCCGCGCACCAGAGCCCAACGGCCCCTTTCCACCGGTGTCTCGGGCCTCGGGAGACCGTGTGGTCTCCGGCCCGCCCGGTCATGATGTTCGGGCTACGCGACCTCCACCCAGATCATCCGCGCGGTCTCGGGCGCCAGGCCGATGGCGTGCTGCCGGCCGCCCACGGCCAGGGTGATCTCATCTCGGCTCCCGCCCGGCTCGACGGTGACCTCGACCCCGGTGCGCACCCCGGCGGCCGCCAGCGCGCTGAGGAGTTCGAAGGACTCGTGCTCGATGATCTCGGAGATGCGCCGGACCGCCCCCACCGCGCCCGGACGCAGGTCGGCGAGTGCGATCAGGTCTCCGTAGGGGGCCGTCCGGCCGGGGATGGCGTGACCGTGCGGGCATGTCCTCGGCTCGCCGAGGGAGATGTCGAGCCGGGCGAGGACGGTGTCGGAGAGCGACGCCGAGAGCCGGGTCGCCTCCAGGTGAGCACTCGCCCAGTCCAGTCCGAGCTGGTCGGTGAGCCAGCATTCGGCNNCCCCAGTGGATGAACATGCCGAAGCGGGCTTCATGCCACCACTTCATGCGGGCCTCGCGGTCGGCGTCGCCGCCCGCGGCGGTGAGGGTCACGCGCCGGTCCAGCTCGGTCTGGATCCAACCCCCGGCTCGGAGCCGGCGGAGCCCGATGCTCACGGTGGGGGCCTTCACCCCCAGCCATTGGGCGATCCGGCTGGGCCGCACCGGCTCGTCCTCGGCGGCGATGCAGAAGATCGTCTCCAGGTAGCGGTCGATCGCGACCGTCCGCAGGGGCAGCGGGCTGACCCCGTGAGATCTGCCGTGGGTCCGGCCCCGAGGGGCGTCTCCCGAAGGAGCGTCATCGTGCCCTCGTCGGACGTCGGCGCGTTTGGGCGCGGGCGGGCTCAGTGCGCGGAGCGCCGGTGTCGCGTCCGCCTCGGGGATCACCCGGCGGCCGCCCGCTCGCCGGCGACGCGCAGCCGCCGCTGCCCGTCGTCGCCGACGAACTGCTGAACGACGTGGGAGAGGAGGGCGCGCACGCTCGCCTGGGCGAGCCGGTGCAGGAGCATCCGATCCACCTCCCGGCCGAGCGGCCCCAGCGGCGGCACGTAGCGGCCCATGAAGTTGATCGAGGTTATCGAGGTCCCCATGGGGGTGAACTCGAGCTCGGCCACCATGGCCGGGAAGAGGCCGGTGGCGCCCGAGGCCCGCCAGCGCAGCGGCTGCGTGACCCGATCGGACTTGAGCACCAGCTCGCCGAGCTCCGCCGAGACCCGCTTGCTGAGCCGGATCGGGCCGATCGACGAGATCACCCGAAGGCTGAGCTGCTCGCCCTCCTCGTAGGCGGCGACCAGCGAGTCCCCGAGCCAATCGCGGCCCGCGGCCACCAGCTCGTCGCGCACCGCGGCGAACGGCCGGTCGATCTGGACGAAGTCGGACACCAGCATCCCTGCCAGCATCCCTGGCGGTGCCAGCCCGGGATAGGGGAGAGGGTCACCGCCCACCCGGGCCTAAATCCCTTCGCGGGACCCCGCCGGCAGGGTCCTGGAGAACCCCCTAGGCTCCGGGGGCCCCGGCCTCCCCGTCGTGGTGGGCGTGGAGCTCGTGCTCGGCGGCACGGCGCGCGGCGCGGCGCTTGGCCCCGGCCTGGAGCAGCTTCTCCTTCTCACCCTCGAGCGGGACGCGGTGGGACGGGCGGGCAGGCTGGATGAACTCATTGCGCCCCTTGCGCCGCTCACCCGACCAGAGCGCCGGCGGCGCATCGAGCCGGAGGGCGAGGCCGTAGGCGGCGGCCTCGTAGTTCACCCGCCATCCGTGGAAGTGCTTCCAGGCCTCGTCCTGGTTTCTCTCGAGCTTCCATCCGACCGCGCGCAGCCGCTCGACGGCATCGTCGAACTCGGCCCGGGAGAGCTGGATGGGGTCGGCCGGGTCGGGGTCCGGATCGACGACGATCCCCAACGTCTCGGCCAGATCGCGCAGCGCCACGTAGCCCATGCGCAGCAGCGGGCGGGCCGAGGCCGGGGCCGTGATCGGCGAGAGGGTGAGGTGGAGGGCGGCCGCGTCCATCACCGCGAGCAGTCCGATCACCCAGGAGCGGAGGGGTTTGGGGGAGCGGAAGTAGAGGAGCTGCGGGTAGGTGGTGTGGGTCTCGGAGACGTCGGCGGCCCACTCCGTCCAGCGCTCGTAGAACCACCCGAGCCGCTCCTTGTTGTCGATCAGCTCGTGGCGGATCAGGACCTCCGGGCCCCAGGCCGGGACGCCTCCCAGGAAGGCGAGCATGGTCACGAGCGTCTCGCGGCGGTTGAAGGCCGCATAGAGGGTGGGGAGGTAGGCGATCTGGAGGGCCACGAGCACCAGGCCGCTGGCGGCGCAGAGGAAGGCGAGCGCGACCGGGGCGGCACCCCGGGGGGTGGTGAAGCCGAGGGTGAACATCGAGGACCCGGTGATCTGGAGCGCGGTGCCGAAGCCGCCGACGAAAGGCCAGAAGAGGAGCGCGAAGCTGAGGAAGACGAGGCCGACCCACGCCACCAGCAGGCCGATGAGGAGGACCGGGCCGATGAGGGCCTCGATGCGATCCCGGGCCAGGTAGTCGTCCACCCGGTCCGTCACGAGCAGGAAGGCTCGCTGGACCGTCCCGGTGATCAGCACGGTCAGCCGGGGCGCGGTGGCCCGGGGGACGACCAGCGTGCCGAAGACGCTCGCCGCGGTGAGCACGAGGATGGCGATGCCGGCGGCGAAGCCGGCCCAGCTGACGGCGGCCACGGTTCCGAGGATAGGGGGCGCCCCGCGTCCGCCGCGTTGTGCCCGGGTCAGAGCGCCGAGGCGGCGCCGGTCAGGTAGCGGATGACGTCGTCGGCGCCGTAGTCGTCCCGGCCGGCGGGAAGGAGGCCGACCAGCCGGCCCAGGTCGTCGCCGCTCGTGACGATCGGCGGCTCCACCGTGCCGTCCTTCTGCACCTGGGGGTGGCCGCAGGTCGCGAGCAGGCCGTTGCAGAGGCAGCGGCGTCCCGCCGCGTCCTCCTCCGAACCCCCCTTGGCGAGGTAGGCCGGCACCGGCTCCGCCGCACACCGGTAGGTGATCGAGCCTCCAGCCGTCGACACCGCCTCGCGGAGGTAGCCGTTGTCGCACACCCGTGGCCGCGCCTCGTACACCTCGGGCACCGAGACGCTGCCCCCGACCTGGACGACCTTGAAGGGGTATCCCGTCGAGGAGGCGCGCGGATCGGTGCGGACCTCGGCTCCACCCTCACGGGCGTCATGGATGATCTTGACCCGCAGCTCGGGGTCCATCCCCGACTCGCGGGAGAAGGCGAAGAGCGTGCCCAGCTGGATCCCGGTCGCCCCTGCCGCGCGCGCCGCGGCGAGGCTCTCCGGCGAGCCGGTGGCGCCGGCCAGCCAGAAGGGGAGGCCAAGCTCGGCCATCCGGGCGCTGTCCGCCTGGTCGCGCTCGCCGTACACCGGCTGGCCGGTCTCGTCGAGGACGGTCCGGCCCCGGGGCGGGGCGTTGTGCCCCCCCGCCAGCGGGCCCTCGACGATGAAGCCCTCGACGCTGCCGTTCGAGCGTCGCAGCAGCATGGCCGCCAGCGAGTCGGCGGAGACGATGGGGAGGAAGGCGGGACGGGAGAGCTGGGCCGCGCCGTAGCCGACCCCCTCGGGGTCGAAGCGGAGCATCGGCGCCGGCTCGTCGCCGGCGGGGCCGTCGAAGAGGCGCAGGCTGGCGCCGCGGCCCTCGGCGAAGGCGTCGAGGACTCCGGGGATCTCGCGGGGGATGCCGGCGCCCATCAGGATGCAGTCGACGCCCGCGAGCATGGCCCCGTAGAGGGTGGGCAGGGTCGGCGCCTTGACCTTGGTCAGCAGGTTGATCCCCACCCGGCCCCGGTGCCCCTCGCGAGCCAGGACCACCTCGACGAAGGCGGCGAGCACGGTGAGATCGCGCACCAGGGGCCGCTCCACGTGGGTCTGCATCCCCACCCGGCGGTACGGCGTCGCCGCCTTCTTCCCCATCGGCACGAAGAAGCGATCGAGCACGCGCCCGGCCACTCCCTGGTCGGGAAACGCCTCGATCGCGCGCCGCAGGTGGCCACCGCTGTCGCCGTCCTGGAGCCGGCGTGCCACCACGCTGTCGAGCGCCGTGCCCGATACGACCCCCATGCAGGCACGGTGGGAGGCGACGGCGCGGGCCAGCCGCCAACCGGAGATGGCGACTCCCATCCCCCCCTGGATGATGCGGACCTGGCGCAGCCAGCCGTGGCGGCCTTGGACCTCGTCGCTCAGGGTACTCACTCTCCTCACATGGTCCCGGCTCGCGCGGCGCATAGCATCGGCAACCAGGGCCAATTCGTCCTGACCCCCAGGGCCAGGTCCGGCCTTTCGGGCGTGGGCATCAGGGCCACATGGCACTTGACTGACAAGGTCCTTCAGCCCACAGAGAAGGGACCGCGGGCTCCCCTGTCCCTCCGCTCAGGGTCCTCCCGGCCCTGCCGGCGGCGAGTCTGCGGGCCGCCGCAGAGCGGACGATGAGGACCTTTGGTCCGCGTTAACTGACGGCTCTCGACCCTGTTGCCCCGGCTGCGCTTCTGGTTGACTCGTGAGGTCCTAAATCCAGGCAACGTGGTCGCTTCGCAGCGGCTCGTGCGGCGGAGGTGACACCGAATTTTGACTAGATCCGCGCGCATCTGCATCGATGGCAACGAGGCCGCCGCCCGCGTGGCCTATGCCCTCTCTGAAGTCATCTCGCTGTACCCCATCACACCGTCCTCTCCGATGGGCGAGCACGCCGACGACTGGGCCGCGGCCGGGGTCCCGAACCTCTTCGGCGAGGTCCCCGACATCGTCGAGATGCAGTCCGAGGCCGGGGCCGCGGGGGCCCTCCACGGTGCCCTCCAGAAGGGCACGCTGGCGACCACCTTCACGGCCTCGCAGGGGCTGCTGCTGATGGTCCCCAACATGTTCAAGATTGCCGGCGAGCTGCTGCCCGCGGTGATCCACGTCGCGGCCCGGAGCCTGGCCACGCACGCGCTCTCCATCTTCGGCGACCACTCCGACGTGATGTCGGTGCGCTCCACCGGGTGGGCGATGCTCTCCTCCGCCACCGTCCAGGAGGCGCAGGACCTGGCCCTCGTCGCCCACGCCGCCACCCTCAGCTCGCGGGTTCCCTTCCTGCACTTCTTCGACGGCTTCCGCACCTCGCACGAGCTCTCCAGCGTGACCCCGCTGGAGCACGAGGACATGGCCGCGCTGATCGACATGCGAGCCATCGAGGAGCTGCGCCTCCGGGGCATGAGCCCCGATCACCCGGACGTGCGCGGCACGGCGCAGAACCCGGATGTCTTCTTCCAGGGCCGGGAGGCCGCGAGCCCCTTCTACCGTGAGATCCCCGGGATCGTCGCCCATGCCATGGAGGAGCTGGCCCAGCGCACCGGTCGGCGCTACGGGCTGGTCGAGTACGTGGGTGCCCCCGACGCCGACCGCGTGGTGGTGCTGATGGGGTCGGGCTGCGGTGCCGTCGAGGAGACGGTCGAGGTGTTGCGGGCGCGCGGCGAGCGAGTCGGGATGGTGAAGATCCACCTCTTCCGTCCCTTCCCGAGCGCCGAGCTGATCGCCGCGCTGCCGCGGACCGTGAAGCGCATCTCTGTCCTGGACCGGACCAAGGAGCCGGGCGGGGTGGGCGAGCCCCTCTACCTCGACGTTCGAGCCGCCCTCGATGAGGCGATGGACTCCGGGACCCCTCCCTTCGCCGCCGCGCCGCACGTGGTGGGTGGGCGCTACGGGCTCTCCTCCAAGGAGTTCACTCCGGGGATGGCCAAGGCGGTCTTCGACGATCTGGCCGCCGAGAAGCCCCGCCGCCACTTCGTGGTCGGGGTCAACGACGACGTGAGCCTGTCCAGCCTGGCGTGGGACCCGGAGTTCACCGCTCCCCGCCCCGAGGGCGAGCTGCAGGCGATGTTTTTCGGGCTCGGCGCGGACGGCACCGTGGGCGCCAACAAGAACAGCGCGAAGATCATCTCCGACGGCACCGGCAAGCATGTCCAGGGCTACTTCGTCTACGACTCCAAGAAGTCGGGCTCGATGACCGTCTCCCACCTGCGCTTCGGCCCGCAGCCGATCCGCTCCACCTACCTGATCACCGCAGCCGACTTCGTGGCCTGCCATTCTCACGGGCTGCTCGACCGGGTCAACGTCTTGGAGTGGGCGAAGCCGGGCGGGATCTTCCTGCTCAACTCCCCGTATCCCGTGGACGAGATCTGGGGGCGGCTGCCCGAGCCGGTGCGCCGCACCCTGGTGGAGAAGAAGATCGAGCTCTGGGTGGTGGACGCACAGCGCATCGCCTCGGAGGCGCATCTGGGGACCCGCATCAACACCGTGATGCAGGTCTGCTTCTTTGCACTGTCCAAGGTCCTGCCCGTTGACGAGGCCATCGCCGACATCAAGGGGGCGGTCGTCAAGACCTACGGGCGCCGCGGCCAGACCGTGGTCGATCACAACATCGCCGCCATCGACTCGGCTCTCGCCGGGCTCACCCGGGTGCTGCCCACCGAAGCCGCGGCCAGCGGCGATGACGGCTTTGTCCGCGACTTCAGCGACGCGCCGCGCTTCGTGCGCGAGGTCACCTCGGTCCTGATCGCCGACCGGGGTGAGACGCTGCCCGTCTCGGCGATGCCGGCCGACGGGAGGTTCCCCTCCGGCACCGCGCGCTACGAGAAGCGTGCGATCGCCTCCGAGATCCCGATCTGGGACCCCGTCATCTGCAGCGACTGCGGCAAGTGCGCGATCGTCTGCCCGCACGCGGCGATCCGGATGAAGGTCTACGCGCCCGAGGCGCTGGCGGAGGCCCCCGCCGAGTTCCCCTCCAAGGTCTTCCGCTCCAAGGAGCTGGCCGGCCACCTGCTGACCATCCAGGTGGCTCCCGACGACTGCACCGGCTGCGGTCTCTGCGTCGAGGTCTGCCCGGCGCGCTCCAAGACCGAGGCCCGTCACAAGTCGCTCAACCTGGAGCCGGTCCTCGAGCACACCGACATCGAGCGCACGCGGTGGGACTTCTTCCAGACCATCCCGGAGCTGGACCGGAGCCTGCTCGCCCACAACACCGTCAAGGGCGCCGCCGTGCTCGAGCCCCTCTTCGAGTTCTCGGGGGCATGCGCCGGATGCGGCGAGACCCCGTACCTCAAGCTCATCTCGCAGCTCTTCGGTGATCGCCTGCTGGTCGCCAACGCGACCGGCTGCTCCTCGATCTACGGTGGCAACCTCCCGACCACGCCCTGGGCCGCCAACCGGCAGGGACGCGGCCCGGCCTGGGCAAACTCGCTCTTCGAGGACAACGCCGAGTTCGGTCTCGGCATCCGCATCGGCCTGGAGGCACAGCAGCGGGCCGCCCGGTCCCTGCTCCACGGCCTCTCCGCCGCGGTCGGTGAGCCCCTGGCCGACGCCATCCTCGGCGCCACCCAGGCGGACGAGGAGTCGGTCTTCGCCCAGCGCGAGCGGGTCGTCTCGCTCAAGGAGCGCCTCGCCACCCTGAGCCCCGCGGGCAACGCCATCGCCCGGCAGGCGGCTCAGCTCAATGTGCTCGCCGACAGCCTGGTCCGCAAGTCGGTGTGGATCGTCGGCGGCGACGGCTGGGCGTACGACATCGGCTTCGGGGGGCTGGATCACGTGCTCGCCTCCGGTCGCGACATCAACGTCCTGGTGCTCGACACCGAGGTCTACTCCAACACCGGCGGGCAGGCCTCCAAGGCCACCCAGCGGGGCGCCGTCGCCCGCTTCGCGGCCTCCGGAAAGGGCACTCCCAAGAAGGACCTGGGCGCCACCGGCCGCGCCTACGGCAACGTCTACGTGGCCCAGATCGCCATCGGGGCCAACGATGTCCAGACCATCAAGGCGCTCATGGAGGCCGATGCCTGGCCCGGACCGTCGCTGGTGATCGCCTACTCGACCTGCATCGCGCACGGCATCGAGATGTCGACCTCCATGACCCACCAGAAGGATGCGGTGCGCTCCGGCTACTGGCCGCTCTACCGCTTCCACCCGACCGTGGAGGAGTCCGGCGAGCCCCTCACTCTGGATTCCCGCGAGCCCTCCATCCCGGTCTCCGAGTTCGTCAACTCCGAGGTGCGCTTCTCGTCCCTCGCCCGCAGCGATCCGGACCGCTCCCGCGATCTGATGAAGCTCCTGGAGCGGGATGCCGCCGAGCGCTGGCGCTACTACAGCCAGCTTGCCGGTGTGCACCGGACGCTCGTCAGCGACGGGGTCGAGGACGAGCCTGAGGAGGACGGCGAGGGTGCGGACGGCAGCGCCGCGGCGCCGGCCGTCGCGGTCGCCGATGAGGAGGCCAAGTCGTGAACCCGAGTGACGTCGATCTCAGCACCACGTATCTCGGTCTGACCCTCAGGTCTCCTCTCGTCGCCTCGCCCAGCCCCCTCACCGGGGACGTCGACTCGGCCCGAAGGCTGGCCGCGGCCGGCGTGGGTGCGCTCGTGCTCCCCTCCCTTTTCGAAGAGGAGATCGTCGCCGAGGAGCTCAGCCTCACCGCCGCCCTCGAGGCGGGGGCCGGGGTCAACCCCGAGGCGACCAATTACTTCCCGCCGGTCGAGGGCGCCACGCTGGCCGACCGCTACCTCGCCAACCTGGAGCGGATCAAGTCGGCGGTCGACGTCCCCGTCATCGCCAGTCTCAACGCCACCTCGGTGGGGGCGTGGAGCCGCTATGCGGAGCTGGTGGTGCGCGCCGGTGCCGACGCCGTCGAGCTGAACGTCTACCGGGTCGCCGCCAATCCCCAGTTCGCCGCCGCGGACATCGAGACCGCTGACCTGGAGCTGATCTCCGACGTCTGCGCCAAGGCCAAGGTGCCGGTGGCGGTGAAGCTCTCGCCCTACTACTCGTCCATGGCCCACTTCGTCCACCAGGTGATCCGTGCGGGAGCCTCGGGTCTGGTGCTCTTCAACCGTTTCTACCAGCCCGACATCGACCTGGAGACCATGGATGTCGAGTGCCGCCTCGAGCTCTCCACGCGGGTCGAGCTGGGGCTGCCGCTGCGCTGGATCGCCATGCTCCGCCCGCAGATTCCTGACTCCGTGTCACTGGCTGCGACGTCAGGTGTCCACGCGGGCAAGGATGCCGCCAAGGCGCTGGCGGTGGGCGCCAACGCGGTGATGATGACCTCGGAGCTGCTCCGTCTGGGGCCCGAGAGGGTTGCCGGAGTGGAGACGGAGCTCCGTTCCTGGCTTGCAGAGCACGAATACGATTCGGCCGCCCAATTGCGCGGATCGGTGTCCCGGGTGACCGCGGAGGCCGGCGAGGCCTTCGAGCGGGCCAACTATATGGCTACCCTTCGCTCTTGGGTTGGCGTGGGTGCCGGACCAAGGAGGTGACCTCATGAAGGTTTGGATCGACCAGAAGTACTGCACCGGAGACAACCTCTGCGAGGACCTCTGCCCGGCCGTCTTCACCCAGCTCGACGACGGGCTGTCCTACGTGAAGCAGGATGGAGTGGTCCTCGACAAGCCCGGTGGCAAGGAGAGCATGGCATCCGTGCCCGCGGAGCACGAGGAAGCAGTCCGCGAAGCCGTCGCGCAGTGCGCCGGCGAGTGCATCTTCATCGAGGAGTAGCAGATGACCGTGGCGGCCGACGCCCCTCCTGCCTCCCCCCCCCGCGACGACAAGCGCTGGCGTCAGGTGGACGTCCGCATCCGCCGTCTGGGGGCGAGGCCGGATGCCCTCATCGAGGTCCTCCACACGGTGCAGGAGGTCTTCGGATACCTGGATGACGATGCCCTGAGCTACGTGAGCGAGGCCCTCAGCGTACCGCCCAGCCGGGTGCTGGGAGTCGCCACCTTCTACTCGCACTTCGTCCGCAAGCCTCAGGGAGAGCACACCTGTGTGGTGTGCATGGGGACGGCCTGCTACATCAACGGCGCAGGCGCCATCCTCAACCGCATTCATGACACGCTCGGCATCGACGCGGGTGCCACCACCTCCGACGGCCGGATCTCACTGCTCAGAGCGCGTTGTCTGGGGGCCTGCAGCATGGCCCCGGCGGTCGTCATCGATGACGAGGTGCACGGGCGGCTGTCTCCCGACGCCGTGCAACACATGCTGGAGGCGCTATGACCGAAGCGGGCACTCCGACCCCGGCGCGCCGGCGCCGCCAGGACCCTCTGATCCCGGCCGGTCCGGTGCGTGCCTCTGCGCACGTCTGCATGGCCGCGGGCTGCCTGTCGATGCAGGCGGACACCGTTTTCGACTCCCTCTGCGAGCGGGTGACCGCACGCGGCCTGACCGACGTCGCCGTGAAGCGCGTCGGCTGTCTGGGGCTCTGCGCCGCCGGGCCGCTCGTCGCGGTGCCCGAGACGGGGCGTCTCTTCGATCGCGTCGCGGCCGGCGACGACGCCGCCCTGGACGGTGTGGTCGACGGGCTCGCGGGCGGCGAGGGTGGACGCCCGATCGCCACCGACCCCTTCTTCTCCCACCAGGTGAAGGTGGTGCTGGAGCACTGCGGCCAGATCGACCCCGAGCGGGTCGAGGACTACGTCGCCGTGGGTGGCTACGAGTCGCTGACCAAGGCGGTCACCACCATGACCCCGGCCGAGGTGCTGGGCGAGGTGACCCGGAGCGGGATCCGCGGTCGAGGTGGCGCCGGTTATCCCACCGGTCTCAAGTGGACCACGGTGGCCAAGACCGACTCTCCCCACGGGAAGTACGTGGTCTGCAACGGGGACGAGGGCGATCCCGGTGCCTTCATGGATCGCAGCGTCCTGGAGAGCAGCCCCCAGCAGGTGCTGGAGGGCATGGCCATCGCCGGCTACGCGGTCGGTGCCAACCACGGCTACGTGTACGTCCGGGCCGAGTACCCGCTGGCGGTCAAGCGCCTGACCACGGCGATCCGCCAGGCGGAGCACGCCGGCCTCCTCGGTCCGAGGATCGCCGACACCAGCTTCGGCTTCGACGTCGAGATCCGCATCGGCGCGGGCGCCTTCGTCTGCGGCGAGGAGACGGCGCTGATCGCCTCCATCGAGGGGGGACGGGGTACGCCCCGGCCCCGGCCGCCCTACCCTGCCGCCTCCGGGCTGTGGGGCAAGCCGACCCTGATCAACAACGTGGAGACCCTCGCCAGCATCCCGACGATCATCGGCCGCGGGGCCGAGTGGTACTCGGCCATCGGCTCCGGCAAGAGCCTCGGGACCAAGGTCTTCGCGCTGGCGGGGAGCGTGGTCAACACCGGCCTCATCGAGGTGCCGCTGGGGCTCACCCTGCGCGAGATCGTCTTCGAGATCGGCGGCGGGCTCCCCGGAGGCGGGAAGTTCAAGGCCGTGCAGACCGGCGGACCCTCCGGCGGCTGCATGCCCGAGTCGCTGCTCGACATGGCGGTCGACTATGAGTCGCTGGCTCAGGCGGGCTCGATCATGGGCTCCGGGGGCATGATCGTCATGGACGACGGGACCTGCATGGTCGACGTGGCCAAGTTCTTCATGGACTTCTGCCGCGAGGAGTCGTGCGGCAAGTGCATACCGTGCCGCGTCGGCACCACCCAGATGTACGGCCTGCTGGATCGCATCACTCGCGGTCTGGCCAGCCGGGACGAGCTCGCCGAGCTGGAGTCGCTGGCCGGCATGGTCCGGGACACCAGCCTCTGCGGGCTCGGCCAGGGCTCGCCCAACCCGGTCGTCTCCACCCTCCGCTACTTCCGGGACGAGTACATGGCCCACATCGACGATCACCTCTGTCCGGCGGGGGTCTGCAAGATGGAGCCTCGAGAAGCCGCGCTGGCCGCCGGGGAGGTCGCCCCATGAGCGTGCTCACCCTGACCATCGAGGGCCGGGACGTCGCCGGTCAGACCGGGCACACCATCCTCCAGGTCGCGCGCGAGAACGGGATCCCGATCCCCACCCTCTGCCATCTGCAGGGCCTCTCCGACGTCGGCGCCTGCCGGCTGTGCGTGGTCGAGGTCGAGGGCCAGCGCAAGCTCTTCCCCGCCTGCGTCACCACCATCGACGAGGGGATGAAGGTCACGGTCAACTCCGAGCGGCTGGCCGCGCACCGGCGCCGGATCGTGGAGCTGCTCTTCACCGAGCGCAACCACATCTGCTCGGTCTGCATCGCCGACCGCAACTGCGAGCTCCAGGACCTCGCGGTGGCGGTTGGGCTCACCCACTTCGAGCTGCCCCTGCTCTCTCCCCAGGCGGTGGTGGACGCCACCCACGAGCGCTTCGGCATCGACCACAACCGCTGCGTGCTCTGCACCCGCTGCGTGCGCGTCTGCGATGAGATCGAGGGAGCCCACACCTGGGACGTGATGGGTCGCGGCACGGAGGCCAGGCTGATCACCGATCTGGGCATCCCCTGGGGAGACTCCAACACCTGCACCAGTTGCGGAAAGTGCGTTCAGGTCTGCCCCACCGGAGCGCTCTTCGAGAAGGGGAGGTCGGTCGCCGAGGCACGGCACCGCCGGCCATACCTGCCGTACCTGGTGGCTCATGAGGGACGCACGCGATGAGCAAGCCACGCCTCGCCACCATCTGGCTCGACGGCTGCTCCGGCTGCCACATGTCGCTCCTGGACATGGATGAGCGCCTGCTCGACATCACCGAGCGGGTCGACATCGTCTACGGGGCCCTGGTGGACATCAAGGAGTTCCCCGAGGACGTCGACGTGACCCTGGTGGAGGGGGCGATCAGCTCCGAGGACGATCTGCGCAAGATCTACGAGGTGCGCCGCAACACGCGCATCCTGGTCTCCCTCGGCGACTGCGCGGTCACCTCCAACGTTCCGGGGATGCGCAACCAGATCGGGCCCGCGGCGATCCTCGAGCGCGCCTATCTGGAGAACGTCACCATCAATCCTCAGCTGCCCGGTCCGATGGTGCCGCGGCTGCTCGCCATGTCGCGTCCGGTGCACGCCGTGGTCAAGGTCGATGTCTTCGTGCCGGGATGCCCGCCCTCGGCCGACCTGATCCACAGCGTCCTCGACGATCTGATCTCCGGGCGGGTGCCCGTTACCGCGGGGGTGACCTGCTTTGGCTGACAACACCATCGTCATCGAGCCCGTGACCCGGATCGAGGGGCACGCCAAGATCACCATCCAGCTGGACGAGGCGGGCGAGGTCGCCGACGCCCACTTCCACGTGACCCAGTTCCGCGGTTTCGAGCGGATCAGCCAGGGCCGGATGGTCCACGAGATGCCGTCCCTCATGGCGCGGATCTGCGGCATCTGCCCGGTCAGCCACATGGTCGCCTCGGCCAAGGCCTGCGACGAGATCCTGGGAGTCACCGTGCCCCCGACGGGGGTCCGGCTGCGCCGCGTCCTCAACCTGGCCCAGATCGTCCAGTCCCATGCGCTGAGCTTCTTCTACCTCTCATCGCCCGATCTCCTGCTCGGCTTCGACTCGGACCCGGCCCTGCGCAACCTGGTGGGCGTGGCCCGCCAGACGCCCGACCTCGCCCGTGACGGAGTGGCCCTGCGTCGCTTCGGCCAGCGGATCATCGAGCGGCTGGGCGGGAAGCGAATCCACCCGGCGTGGGTCGTCCCCGGAGGGGTCAGCCGCCCCCTGGAGGCATCGGAGCGCGACTCCATCCTGGCCGAGATCCCCGATGCCCGGATGCGGGCCCACCGCACCCTGGAGTGGTTCAAGAAGAACGTGGCATCGTGGACGGAGGAGGCAGCCCACTTCGGGGACTTCCCGAGCCTCTACATGGGGCTGGTCCACGAGGGCGGCAACGCCGCTTACTCCGACGGCCTGCTGAGGGTCGTCGACAGCAGCGGCTGGGTGATGGCGGATGGGGTCGATCCCCGGGCCTACGAGGAATACCTCGGGGAGACCGTCGAGCCCTGGTCGTACCTGAAGTCGACCTACTTCAAGCCGCTCGGCTACCCGGCGGGGATCTACCGGGTCGGTCCGCTGGCCCGGCTCAACGTCGCCGAGCGTCTCGGCACCTCCGCGGCCGACGCCGAGCTGGCCGAGTACCGCGAGCGGCTGGGGCGATACCCCTCCAGCTCCTTCCATTACCACTACGCCCGGCTCATCGAGATCGTCCACTGCATCGACGTGATCGACGAGATCCTCTCCCGGCCCGACATCCTCGACCCCCACGTCCGGGCGCGCGCCCAGATCAACCGCAACGAGGGCGTGGGTGTCTCCGAGGCCCCCCGCGGGGTGCTCATCCACCACTACAAGGTCGACGACGACGGTCTGGTGGAGTGGGTGAACCTGGTCATCGCCACCGGCCATAACAACCTGGCGATGAACCGGAGCGTGCTGCAGACGGCTCGCCACTACATCAAGGGCGACCAGGTCAAGGAGGGGATGCTGAACCGGGTGGAGGCGGTCATCCGCTGCTACGACCCGTGCCTCAGCTGCTCCACGCACGCCGTCGGGCAGATGCCGCTCGAGGTCGACATCCGCGACGCCGAGGGCTCCCTGCTGCGCCAGGTCTCCCGCTGATGGCGACCGGACGGACCCCGCGCCGGGCGGCGCGGGCCTGAGCCCGGCACTGGGGGGCGAACCCGCCGAGCTGCCCAACCGGGGAGTGCTGGTCGTCGCCTGCGGCAACACGCTGCGCGGTGACGACGCCGTGGGGCCCGACGTGGGAGAGCTGCTGACCGTCGGGCTGGCCGGCACCGGGGCGACCGTGATCGTCTCCGACCAGCTCCTCCCCGAGCTGGCCGACGACGCCAGCCGGGCGCGTCTGGTCGTGTTCGTGGATGCGGCGGCCGACCGGCCGGCCGGCTCGGTGAGCGTCCGGACGGTGGCCCCGCGGCGGGCCGCCGCCGCCGGGGCGGATCGAGCCGCCGGAGTGGCGGCGGGCGAGGCGCGCTCGCTCGACCCCTTCTCTCACGGCATGGGCCCGGAGGACCTCCTCGCGCTCACCCGCGACCTCTACGCCGCCGCCCCGACCGCGGTGCTGGTGAGCGTTGGGGCGGCCAGCTTCGAGCCCGGCGCCGAGCTCTCCGGGGCGGTGAGGCTGGCCATACCGCGCGCCGTGGAGGCCGTGCTGCACGCCATCTCGGAGGGGACGCGTCGCGCCTCGACACCCCATGCATGAGATCTCCCTCGTCACCGAGCTGGTCGCCGAGTGCGCGCGGCGCGCCGGGGGACGTCGGGTCGCCGCCGTCCAGGTGCGCTGCCCCGACGGCGTCGATGCGGACGAGCTCACCGAGGCCTTCGCCCAGCTCACAGCGGGCGGCGTGCTGGCGGATGCCGCCCTGGAGATCGAGACGGTTCGGCAGGTGCTGACCTGCGAGTGCGGCTTCGCCGGAGAGGTGGATCCAGAGCAGTGCGCCGGCCATATGGTCATCTGTCCCGCCTGCAGCCGCGTCCATGAGGCACCCGACGCCCTGGAGCTGATCGCCGTCCGCTGCGTCGACGAGGCCGGCACCGTTCTCTAAGAGAGAAAGTTAGCCGCGGATAACATTCCTTGATCTCAAGCGGTTGTCCGTGCCAGAGTCGCGGCGCGGAACCGAGGCTCATGTGGCCCGGCTGACCGCGCCCGGCCCTCGGTGCCAGCGCCGCGTGCCACCTCACCGACGAGAGAGACAGAGCCTCGCCATGCCACACACCACGCCGGAGGTCGACCCCATCGCGGGCGGCGTCCAGCTCTTCCGCAGCTGCATGGTCTCCAGCGAGTACCCGGGAGCCGAGGCAGCCACGAAATGGCTCTTCGAGAAGCTCGGGGTCGAGTACATCGTCAATCCCGAGCAGACCTGCTGCACGGGCATGGGCTACTACACGGACCTGATGCCCTTCGCCACCACCCTGGCGATCGCCGCGCGGAATGCGTGCGTCGCGGTGGAGGCTGGGCATCCCGTCCAGGCCTACCTCTGCTCCACCTGCTACGCCATCAACAAGAAGGCGCACCGGGTCCTGGAGGTGCCCGAGCATCGGCGGGAGGTCAACCGAGTCCTGGCCGAGATCGGGCGCGTCTACGACGACACGATCGCCCAGACCATTCAGCACCGGCACGTCCTCGAGGTGCTCTGGTCGCAGCACGAGAAGCTCGCCGGGCTGGTGCGCCGCCGTCTGGGCGGTATCCGCGTGGCCACCCACCCCGCCTGCCACTACTGCAAGGTCTTCCCCGACGAGGTGCTCGGCGACAGCGAGAACCTGATGCTCGCAGAGGACCTTCTGGAACCGGCCGGGGTGACCAGAACCGGCGACTACCCGGAGAAGACGACCCACTGCGGGGCCGGCTTCCGCCAGCGCTTCGTCAATCCTGCGATGTCCTTGGCCGTGACCCGGGAGAAGCTGCGGCGCCTCGCCGCCGAGAAGGTCGACGTCTGCGTGCACATGTGCCCGAACTGCACGGTCCAGTTCGACCGTCACCACGACATCATCGAGCGCACCTCGGATGAGGAGTACCCCTTCGTGCACCTGCACGTGCAGCAGCTGGTGGCGCTGGCGCTCGGTGCGGACCCGGACACGGTCTGCGGGGTCGCCGCCCACTCTCAGGACCTGGAGCCGCTTCTGCAGCGGATCGGAGCCCGCCAGGCAGCTCCCCTGTGACCCGCTGTGGCGTCTTCCTCTGCGAGTGCGGGGGCAACATCTCGGGCGTCCTCGACCTCCCCGCGCTGGCCGCCGGCGGGCGGTCGCTCGACGGGGTGGTGAACGTCACCGTCTCCCAGTTCCTCTGTGGCGCCGAGGGCCGCCGGCTCATCGAGGGCGTGGTCGCCGATCGCGGCCTGGACCGGATCGTGATCGGCTCCTGCTCCCGCCGCTTCCAGGGCCCGACCTTCGAGCGGATCGCGCGTGACCTGGAGCTCGGTGAGAACACCGTCGCCTTCGCCAACCTCCGCGAGGGCTGTGCCTTCATCCACCGCCACGAGCCCGAGAAGGCTCAGCGCAAAGCCGAGACCGTGCTCGCAGCGGCCGTGGCGCGCGCTGGGCGGCAGCGTCCCCTCCAGCCGTCCCGCACCTTCCTGAACCGCTCCGCGCTCGTCGTGGGCGGCGGCATCGCCGGGCTCTCGGCGGCCGAGGAGCTGGCCGGCGCCGGGATCACGGTCCACCTGGTCGAGCGGGGGCAGTCGCTGGGCGGGTACATGGCCCGGCTCTCCAAGACGTTCCCGACCGAGGACTGCGCGATGTGCTCGCTCGGTCCGCGGCTTGCCAACGCGGCGACCGACTCCCGGATCAACGTTCACACCCTGACCGAGGTGACGGGGTTGAGCGGGCCCCCCGGTGAGTTCCGGGTCCGGCTCCGGCACAGCCCCCGGTTCGTGAGCGACCAGTGCGTCGGTTGCGGGACCTGCACCGCGGTGTGCCCGGTCGAGCTGGAGAGCGAATTCGATCTCGGGGTCACGCGGCGCAAGGCGATCTCTCGACCCTTCGCGAACGCGGTCCCGTCCACGTTCGCCATCGACAACCGGGGCTGGGCACCCTGCACCTCCACCTGCCCGGCGCACACCGCGGCCCAGGGCTACATCGCGCTGGCCGCCCAGGGACGGTGGGCGGAGGCGTACCGCGTGGCCAGCGCGCCCAACCCGTTCCCGAGCGTCTGCGGGCGCATCTGCCCCCACGAGTGCGAGGAGCAGTGCACCCGGGGCCGTCTCGACCAGCCGGTCGCGATCGCCGCCATCAAACGCTTCGTGGCCGACCAGGCCGGGGCCGCCGACCCGGTGGAGCCGCCGGTGCGCCGGTTCGAGGATCGGGTGGCGGTGGTCGGCGCGGGTCCCGCCGGTCTGACCGCCGCTCGCGACCTGGCCCTGCTCGGCTACCCGGTCACCGTCTTCGAGGCCCAGGGCGTGGCTGGCGGGATGCTCCGGCTCGGTGTGCCCGAGTACCGGCTGCCCCGCGATGTCGTCGCCTCCGAGGTGGAGCGCGTGCTCGCCCACGGCGTCGAGCTGCGCGCCGGCGAGCGGTGCGGCCACGACTACACGGTGGACTCCCTGCTCGCCTCCGGGTACCGGGCCGTCCTGCTCGCCCTGGGACTGCCCCAGGCCCGGCTGCTCCCCCTCGAGGGCCGGGAGCTCCCCGGGGTCATCGGGGGCCTGGACCTGCTGAGGTCGCGGGCGCTGGGCGACCCCATCGCCGTCGGACGGTGCGTGGTCGTGGTCGGGGGTGGCGACGTGGCGGTCGATGCGGCGCGCACCGCGCTGCGGCTGGGCGCGGAGCGGGTGACCATTGCCTGCATCGAGGATCGCGCGACCCTCCCGGCCCAGCCGGGTGAGCTGGCCGAGGCGATCGCCGAGGGGGTCGAGCTGGCACCGTCGCTGATGCCGGTCGCGCTTCTCGGCGACGGCGCGCTCAGCTCGATCCGCTTCCAACCCTGCACGCTGGCGGAGCCCGACGCCCGGGGCTGGCGGCCGCCGGAGCCCTCGGCCGGGGAGCCGGTGGAGGTCGAGGCCGACACGGTCGTCTTCTGCGTGGGGCAGGCGCTGGGTGAGGACGCCCTCGCCGGTGCCGCCGGCGTCGCCGTCGCGGGTGGCCGGATCGTGGTCGACCGGGAGACGATGATGACCGGTCGCCGGGGGGTCTTCGCCGCCGGGGACGCGGCCGGCGGCGGGCTGATCGCCATCGAGGCGATCGCGGCCGGTGCCCGCGCCGCTCGGGGCATCCACAACCACCTGCGGGGCGAGGCGCTGCTCGACGTGTGGCCCGTGGAGCGGGAGCGTGCCGAGGTCTCCGACCTGGAGCTCAGCCGGCGCAGGAGCCGGCCGCGCCAGGAGATGCGGGTGATCCCGCCGGAGGAGCGCAGGACGAGCTGGCAGGAGGTCCGTCTGGGCTTCACCGAGGAGGAGGCGCTGGCCGAGGCCAGACGCTGTCTCTCCTGCGGCGGCTGCTCGGAATGCCGCTCCTGCGAGCAGGCCTGCCCGGCCGGCGCCATCGACCTCACCCAGAAGCCGTGGGAGGAGGAGCTGACGGTCGGGGCGCTGATCGTCGCCACCGGGCATCAGGAGTTCGACGCGCGGCGCAAGCCCCCGCTCGGCTACGGCCGCTACGCCAACGTGCTCACCCAGAGCCAGCTCGCCCGCCTGCTCTCGGCGTCGGGACCGACCGGCGGCGAGCTGCGCCGTCCCTCGGACGGGCAGGTGCCGAAGCGCGTCTTCATGCTCCAATGCGTCGGCTCGCGCGACTCCACATCGCGGGGCAATGAGCACTGCTCGGCGATCTGCTGCCTCTTCGCCACCCTCCACGCCTCCCTGATCCGGGAGTCGTACCCCGGCACTCAGGTCACCATCGCCTACACCGACCTGCGGATGCCCGGGAAGGGGCATGAGGAATACCTGAAGCTGGTCGCCGAGCGCGGCGTCCGGTACGTGCGCAGCCGGGTCGGCGAGCTGGCCGAGGAGCAGGACAAGAGCCTCCGGGTGCGCTGGGAGGACACCGTCACCGGTGGCAAGCACGAGGAGCTCTTTGATCTGGTCGTCCTCTCCGCCGGCCTCGAGGCATCGGCGGGCACCACTCAGATCGCCCGCGTGATCGGTCTGCAGCAGGGTGCGGCGGGCTTCCTCAAGGAGTACCACCCCAAGCTCCGGCCCGTGGACTCGCAGCGCGCCGGGATCTTCATCGCCGGCACCGCCCAGGGGCCCAAGGGCATCCCGGAGACCATCGCGCAGGCCAAGGCGGCCGCTGCCCGGGTGACCTCGATGCTGCATGGCGGTATGGCGGCGACTCCTGTCGAGGTCGCCTTCTCGGACCCGGACGTGTGCATTGGCTGCGGCGTCTGCGTGAGCGTCTGCCCCCAGGGCGCGGTGCGCCTGGTCGACGGAGGCCGGGTGCACGCGCTGGTCGACCAGGCGAGCTGCCGGGGCTGCGGTATCTGCGCCGCCGAGTGCCCGTCGGGTGCGATGACGGTGGGCGGCTTCTCCGACGCCGCGCTCCTCGCCGAGGCCACGGTGTGAACGTGCCGGTGGTCGCCGAGGCGGAGCCCACCGCGCCGGCGGTGGCCGCGACCGAGGTCCGCGTTGCTCAGGTCCGCGTGCCCGAGATCAGCGCAGCCGGGGTGCCCGTTTCCGAGGTGATCGCCGATGCGGCGGATGGCGAGCGCAGCATCGTCGCCTTCCTCTGTCGCGAATGCGCGTACAGCGCCGCCGACGCCGCGGGCAACGCGCGCACCTCGCTGCCGCCCACCATCCGCACCATCATGGTCCCCTGCACCGGGCGCGTCTCGCCCCTGCATCTGCTCGCCGCCCTCGCCGAGGGTGCTGACGGGGTCTATGTGGCCGGATGCCTGGAGGGACAGTGCCACCATCGCGTGGGCAATTTCCACGCGCTCGACAGGGTCGCCTTCGTGCGCAGGTTGCTCAGGTCCGTCGGGGTCGAGCCCGAGCGCGCCGCCATGTTCACCATGAGCGCCGCCGACACGCCCCGCTTCGTCGCGACCGCCCGCGGGATGGACGCGACCATCTCGCAGCTGCCTCGTCTTCCGAGGTCATGACCACATGCCTCTGAGCGCACGCGGCAGGCAGATCGCCGGCGATCTCCGGGGCGCGACCTCCGGGGTCAGCGCCGGGGTGCTGGGCTGCGATGTCGTCCGTCACGATGAGCTGTGCGTCGGTTGCGGACGCTGCGTGAGCGCATGTCCCACCGGTGCGATGCGGCAGGACGACTGGTTTGACCCGGCCCAGCTCTTCTCCGCGCCTGCCGGCACGGGTCGTGGCGCTCTGGCGGCGGCACTCCGCCGGATCGCGCGCCACGAGCCGAGCGGCCCCTTCCGCGTCCCCGATCGCGTCCGCACCTTCCGCCGCATCCTCTTCAGCGCCGACCTCTGCGCGGGCTGCGGGGCCTGCGTCCGTGCCTGCCCCACCGGGGCTGTCGAGGCGTCGCCCGTGCCCGTGGGAGACCTGGAGGTGGCGGCCCGGGGGCTGGCCCCGGCGGGGGTGGGCACGTGACCACGGCACTCGGGGCCGGCATGACGGGGCCGGGAGCTGGGACCGGCGACGTCGTCACGGCGGAGGCCGGCACCCGTGCGCTCCTCTGCGAGTGCGCCGGGACCATGGGGCGCAATCTCGACTTCGACGTCCTCGAACGCGAGCTCGCCGCCCCGGCGGTGACGGTCGAGCGGCGTGCCATGTGGTGCGGCCGCGAGGCGAAGGGGCGCCTCGTCGAGCTGCTGGAGCTCGGTGACGCGGCAGGCCGTCTCCTCCTCGTCGGCTGCTCCTCCGACTTCGCGGCGCGACGCCTGCAGGGGCTGACCGACCGCGGCCTCCGCCTCGAGTCGGCCGACATTCGCGAGGGGTGCTCGTGGGTGCACGGCGATGCCCGCGAGGCGGTCACCGACAAGGCCCTCCGGATCGCCGAGGCGGCAATTCGCTTCCCGGCGCGCCGGCAGCGGAGGGTCGCTCCCCGGCCGAGCGCCAACCGGGTCGCGGTCGTCGGCGGCGGGGTCGCGGGCGCGCAGGCGGCGGTCGAGCTGGCCCGGATGGGGCATCCCGTCGACCTCCTGGAGCGCCGGCCCTTCATCGGAGGTCGCGCCACCGCCATCGGCGCCGTCTTCCCGACCGGCGATTGCGGTCCGTGCCTGCCGGCGACCGCAGCCCAGTCCGGGGTCCGGAAGTGCCTCTACCGCAACGTCGCCCTCGACCATCCGAACCTCCGGATCCGGCGGCGGACCACGGTCCAGTCGGTGAGCGGCCGGGCCGGGGACTTCACCGTCAAGGTGCGCGGCCTTCCCGAGATGGTGGGCGACGAATGCATCGACTGCGGGCTCTGCGAGGAGGCCTGCCCCGTCCCCGGCCCGGGCGCCCAGCCCACCGCCATCGCCGGCGAGGTGTACGACGGGAGGGTGCTGCGCTCCATCGACCTCGACACCTGCACCTTCTGTGGCGCCTGCGCGCAGGTGTGCCCCGTCGACGCCATCGAGCTGACTCCGGCGGCCGAGTTGGAGGAGCTCCACGTGGGGGCGGTGGTCATCGCCACCGGATGCGAGCCGGCACCCGGGCATCTGGTGACCCACCTGGGCTACGGCCGGTCACACGTCATGACCCAGGTCGAGCTCGCCGAGAAGCTGGACAGCTGGCAGGAGCAGTCGTGGCAGGGGCGGGCACCGGCACGGCACCTGGTGATGATCCAATGTGCCGGGTCGCGGGACCAGCGCCGCCTCCCGTACTGCTCCCGTCTCTGCTGCATGATCGCGATCAAGCACGCCATCCGTCTGCGCGAGCTCTTCCCTGAGATGCGGGTGACCATCTGCTTCCAGGAGCTGCGCACCCCCGGAGCCCGTGACGAGACCTGGTATCTGGCCGCCCGGCGCGCCGGGGTCGAGTTTGTCCGGGGCTCGCCCGCCGCGGTGCAGATCGACGGCGACGGCCGGCCGTTGATCGAGCTCGAGGACATCGGAGCGGCGGAGCTGCGCCGCCTGCGCCCCGACCTCGTCGTGCTCTCGACCGGGCTCGTGCCCGCCGAGGAGTCGGCGGCGGTCGCCCGCCTGGTCGGTGCGCCGCTCGACGGCGACGGGTTCGTCGCCCAGCTCGATGCCAAGAACCGGACCACCGAGACGCGCGCCGACGGTGTGTTCGTCTGCGGCTCAGCCTCCGGCCCCAAGACCATCGCCGAGTGCATCACCGATGCCGCTGCCGCCGCCGCCCGGGTGCACGATTACCTGACCTCGGGTGGCCGCCAGGACGTGTGCCCGGCGTCCGTCGACGCCGCCCGCTGCGTGGGCTGTGGCGCCTGCGTGGAGGCGTGCCCCTTCGGTGCCCTCGGGCTCGTCGACCGGGAGGCTGCGACCCTGCGCCCGGCCAGCGTGCGTCCGGATGCACAGGTCGCCGTGGTGGATGCGGATGTCTGCCGCGGCTGCGGCATCTGCGCCGCCGGCTGTCCGGAGCTCGCGATCACCCACGCCCTGGACGATGAGACCCTCCTCTCCCGGCTCCGGATGGTCGCCGGTGGAGTGGAGAGCCCCGTGGTCGGCTTCACCTGCGCCGAGTGTGCGGCTGCCACCTTCAACCTGAGCGGCCAGCGTCGCGACCGGTACCCGGAGCGGGTGCGCCTCATCGAGCTGCCCTGCCTCGGTCGTCTCTCCGCCCTTCACCTCGTGGAGGCGGCCCGGCTCGGCGCCTCCGGGGTGTTCCTCGCCGGTTGCGTGGAGGGGCGCTGCCACTACCAGCGCGGCGACACCAGCGCCGCCGAGCAGGTCGCCCTCGCCCGGGATCTGGTGACCCAGATGGGCCGCGTCATGCCGATCGAGCAGTGGCACCTCTGCGCCGTGGACCACACCGGGATCGGTCACCGGCTGCAGAGCTTCTGCGACCGGGTCGACGAGGCCCAGGCTGGTGCCACCGCCCGACTCGCCGCCGCCGAAGGCGCGCGAGGGCCGGCCTCGCCGGCGGGGGAGCGGTGATGTCTCCCGTTGCCGAACAGAGCCGCGCGGCCGTCCAGGCGCTGGCGGAGCGCTGCCGCCCGTGCTACCAGTGCGGTCGCTGCCGGAGTGCCTGCCCCCAGGGCCTGGACTTGGCGGATGGGCCGCGAGCCGTGGTCCGGCTCGCCATCGCACAGGACACCGAGCGTCTCCTCGCCTGCGCGGACGTCTGGCGTTGCAGCGAGTGTGGCGCGTGCACGGAGGCGTGCCCCATGGGGGTGGACGTCTCGAGCGTGCTCGCCGAGGTGCGCGCGATGCAGCGGGTGGGTGATGGCGCGCGCTGCCCGGAGCGCGCCGGCGCCGACCTGGCCGCGCGTCAGCTCAGGCGCCGCCCGACGCTCAACAGCCTGACCCTGGGGCTGCGCATGGCGGTGCGCGGTTTCCTGCCCCGGGGGCCGATGACCGCGATGTCACTCGGTGCGCGCGCGCTCCGCGCCCAGCTGAGGCGGCCGGCGCGCCCGCTCGCGTCCGCCGACGATCTGAAGGTCTTCTACCCGGGCTGCGCGCTGCGCATGGATCGTGAGGCGTATGCGGCCAGCCGTGCGCTGGCGAGCGGATCCGGGATGCGGCTCGCCGAGCCCGACGACGCCCGTTGCTGCGGGCACCCGGCGCGCGACCCGGCGGTCGCGCCCCCGCTCCTCAGCGGGACCATGCTCACCGCCTGCCCGGCCTGCGAGCGCACGCTGGCCGCGGCCGGGACGCCGACCGTCCCGGTGTGGGGCGTGCTGGTGGAGCGGGCGCGCCGCGGCGAATACCAGCTCTCGGCGCGGAGCGGCCGATTCGTGCCCTACGTGGGATGCCTCTCCGATCGCGATGCCACCCTCGCCGTCATGGCCGAGGCGGCGGAGCTGGCCGGTGCCGAGCCGCTGCTGGCGCACCCATCGCTGCATGCGAGCTGCTGCGGTGCCCTGGGCGGCGCCTACCGCGGTCCGACCCGGGGTGTGATCGAGCTGGTGCGATTCGCCGCGGAGCGGCACGCTCCGATCGTGACCCCCTGCCTGCTCTGCCGCGACAATGTGCGCCTGGCTGCGCGGCACGAACGCGCTGATGTCGACGTCCATTTCTGGCCGGAGTTCTTCCGTGCGGCGCCGGCCGCGGCGTTGGGCGCATCCCTCGCGGCGGAGGAGACAGCATGAGCTCGAGTGGTGCGGGGGCGGCGAACCCCTATGCGACCATCGCCGACAGCCTCTTCGTCGAAGAGCCGCCGCTGCCCGACCTGGTCCGGCGCATCCTCTCCGACCCGCGCATGCACGACCACACCGGGGGCTTCCTCTCCTGTCTGCAATGTGGCATCTGCACCTCGGGATGCCCGGCGGCGCGCTTCGCCGACTACTCGCCGCGGGAGATCTCGCGGCGTGCCCGCGACGGTGATCCGACCCTGCTGGAGGACGACTCCGTCTGGCTCTGCTTCTACTGCTACACCTGCCAGAGCCGCTGCCCGCGGGGCAACTCGGTCGCGGTCATCAACCAGGTGATCCGCGGCATGCAGGTGGAGGCCGGCCGAGGGGTGCGGCACGTCGAGATGTTCGCCGACTGGGCGGTGCAGTTCTACGAGAAGGGGATGGGGGGCACCCCGCCCGAGTTTCTCCCGCATCTCGCCGAGGCCTTCGGTCCGAGGTGGCGGGAGTTCATCGATCGCCGTGAGGAGATTCGCGACCAGCTCGGGCTCGGCAGCATGTATCCGTCGGAGCACGCCGCCGGCGAGATGCGCGTCCTCATGGACGCCACCGGCTTCTCGGACCGGCTGGCGGCCATGGGCGCTCCGGTGGGAGCCGGCGCGGTTCTCGCGAAGGGCGTCGCGCCGGCCGGCGACTGAGCGGTCGCGACACCGGCGGGCGGCTAGTCCTTCTCCGCCAGGAGCTGGGCGTGCGCCTTCTTGAGGTCGGCGATCGCAGCCGCGTCGAGCTTGGGGAACTTCGGGTCGATGGCGGCGAGGGCGTCCACAACCACCGCCGAGACCGCCACCCGGGCAAACCACTTGTGGTCGGCGGGGATCACGTGCCAGGGGGCGTGCTCCGTGCTGGTGTGCGTGAGCACCTCGGAGTACGCGTGCTGGTACTCGTCCCAGTGGCCACGCTCGACGAGGTCGGCCGACGAGAACTTCCAGTTCTTGGTGGGGTCGTCGATCCGCGCCAGCAGACGCTTGCGCTGCTCGCCGGGGGAGAGGTTGAGGAAGATCTTGACCACGCGGATGCCGCTGGCGGTGAGGTGCTCCTCCCACTCGTTGATCGCCCGGAAGCGCCGCTCCCAGACGTCCTTCCCCCGGGACTCGGCGGGCAGGTGCTGCCGCTCCAGGTTCTCCGGGTGCACCCGAACCACCAGCACCTCCTCGTAGTGCGAGCGGTTGTAGATGCCGATGACCCCGCGGGGGGGAAGGTCACGCGTGTAGCGCCAGAGGAAGTCGTGATTGAGCTCGTCAGGAGAGGGGATCTTGAAGCTGCGCACCCACACGCCCTGCGGGTTGACGCCGCTCATCACGTGCTTGACCGCACCGTCCTTGCCGGCGGCGTCGAGTGCCTGCAGGACGACCAGCACGCCGTAGGTGTCCTGGGCCGCCAGGCGCGCCTGATACTCGCTGAGCAGCTGCACCCCCGCTTGCAGGGATGACGTCGCGTCGGACTCGTGCACCCACGTCGCGGTGTGCCCCGGGTCGAAGCCGTGAGGCAGATTCACCTTCGTCGCCGGAGGGACGCGAAGCTGGCGCGCCAGGCGGCGCAGGGTTGCAAGCTCGTCAGTCGCCACTGTCCATCCTCCGGCTGTCGATGTCCGCCGATTCTGCGCCGTCGGGCTGAGGCTCGGCCAGGCCACTCTCCTCCAGGAAGCGCACCTGCTCCGCGTGCATCGCGGCCGGGAGCCGCCGGAACCACCCGTGGGCGTCTGCCTCCGCGTTGACCGCCAGGGTGCCGGCGTGCCGGGTGACCAGGTGCACGATGCCCACGGGACTGTCCAGCCCGTTCTCGTAATGGCTCGGGTACTCGATGCACCCCAGCATCCGGCTCTGCAGCACCTCGATCCCCAGCTCCCGCCGCGCGACCCTGCCAACCGCCGCGGTGAGCCGCTCCCCGAAGCGGACGGTGCCGCCCGGGAGGTGCCACATCCCCCGGCACGGCTCGATCGCTCGGCGGGTGAGCAGCACACCGTGCTCGCCGGTGACGACCACTTCGACGGTGAGCCGGGGGACCCTGCGGAAGATCTCCCAGAACTCCGTCGGGGAGAGCGGGTCCTGGTCTGCCATCCCGCGATCGTAGCTGTCCCCGTGCGCCTCCAGCCGCGAGCGCGCCTCGCCCGGCCCTACCCGAGCAGAATGCCCAGCACCGCCTCGGTGCCGGCCAGGTTCTCCAGGACGGCATCGGCCCGGAGATCTCGCACGGCCTCGAAGCCGTCGTGGCCCGTGCCGGCGAGGAGGCAGCGCACGCCGGCCGCACGGGCGCAGGCGAGGTCGCGGGCAGTGTCGCCGATCACCCACACCTGCTCAGGTTCGTATGTCTCGCCGCGCAGCCGCCGCACCCTGTCGAGGGCGATGGGGACCAGCAGCTCCCGCTCCGCGCTGTCGTCACCGTAGGCTCCGATCGGAAAGTCGAAGTAGCCCCCGAGGCCAAAGGCGCCGACCTTGACGGCGGCGTTGACCGCCACGTTGCCGGTGAGCAGCGTCTGGCGCACCCCGCCCCTGTCGGCCAGCTCGTCGAGAAGGCGCCGGATCCCGGGAAGGACATGCCCCTCCCGTCCCATCCGCCCCCTCCAGCCGGCCAGCGCCCGCGTCGCCTCGGCGAGTGCCACCGGGACCAGGCTGTCGAGAGCGGCCGGCGCCACCCCGGCGCCCAGCAGCATCTCGCCGACGATCTGCGGGTCCGTCTTGCCCCCCATGGGGAGGTGGGGGAGGGCCGTCAATCCCGCGGCCAGGCGCGCTCCGCTCTCCAGCGCCTCGCGTCCGGCCGGTCCGCACGACACCAGGGTGCCGTCGACGTCCCAGAGGATGAGGCGGCGAGCCGCCCGCTCCTGATCTCGCGGTGTCACGTCTCCGGCGAGGGCTCCGCGGCCTGGACGGGGGAGGGGGCGAGCACCTGGCGCACCCCGCGGGCGATCTCCAAGTCCTCGCGCGCCTCGATCACCAGGGTCCTGACCTGGGCCCCATCGGCTCCGATCTCCCCATCGCCGGCGGCGCCCTCGTTGGCCTCGCGGTCCAGGGCGAGGCCCAGGAAGCCCAGCTCCGCGGCGCACCGTTCCCGGATCGGGGCGGCGTGCTCCCCGACGCCTCCGGTGAAGACCAGGGTGTCGAGCCCGCCCATGGCGGCGGTCATGGAGGCGATGCCCGCGCGCAGGCGGTGGAGGTAGACGCCGATCGCGAGTGCCGAGTCGGCGTCGCCGTCCGCCTCGGCCTGCAGGATCACCCGCATGTCCGAGCTGCCGCAGAGGCCAAGCAGCCCCGAGCGGTACTCCAAGGTCGTCGCCAGCTCCGACGGGGGCATGCCCACGTGCTCCTCCAGCCAGAGGAGGAGGCCGGGGTCGACACTCCCCGAGCGGGTCGCCATCACGAGCCCCTCCTGCGGAGTGAAGCCCATGGTGGTGTCCACCGAGATCCCGCCCTTCACCGCCGCCAGGGAGGCGCCCGCACCGAGGTGGCAGGTGACGATGCGCAGGTCCTCGAGCCTGCGGCCGGTCAGCTCCGCGGCTCGCCGCGAGGCGTACGCATGGGAGAGGCCGTGGAAGCCGAAGCGGCGGAGGTCCCAGCGGTGGCGCCACTGCGGGGGCAGTGCGTAGGTGGCCGCCGCCGGCGGGAGGTGTGCGTGGAACGCGGTGTCGAAGCACGCCACCGCGGGCACGCCGGGGAGCAGGCGGCTGACCAGGTCGAGCGCCCGGAGCGACTTGGGCTGGTGCAACGGCGCCAGGTCGGTCAGTACCTCCAGCCGGCGCAGCACGCGGGCGTCGATGAGCACCGGCTGGGTGAACTCGGTGCCGCCGTGGACGATGCGATGCCCCACCGCGTCGATGGGGGAGTTCGCCGAGATGGCGGTCCGCAGTGCCGATTCGTCGATGCGGCCGACCGGAGCGTCGACGGTCTCCGACGCCAGCAAGCCGTCGGCCTCGTCGAGCACGGACAGCTTGAGGCTGCTCGACCCCGCGTTGACGACCAGGATTCTCATTTCAGAACCGATTCAGGTCAGCGGCTCGGCGTCGCTCAGAGCGTCCATGTCCAGTTGCTGATGTCCGGTGGGTCCTCGCCTCCGACTCGGGTGAACGCACGGCAGCGNNACCCGATCGATCACGTCCGTCACCAGGTGGAAGCGGTCGAGGTCGTTGAGCATCACCATGTCGAACGGGGTGGTGGTGGTGCCCTCCTCCTTGTAGCCGCGGACGTGGAGGTTGGCGTGGTTGGTCCGGCGGTAGGTCAGCCGGTGGATCAGCCAGGGATAACCGTGGTAGCCGAAGATCACCGGCTTGTCGGTGGTGAAGAGGATGTCGAACTCGCGGTCGGAGAGACCGTGCGGGTGCTCGGTGCTGGGCTGCAGGCGCATCAGGTCGACCACGTTGACCACCCGGACCCGGAGCGTGGGCAGCTCCTGGCGCAGGATGGCCACCGCCGCCAGGACCTCCAGGGTGGGCACGTCACCGCAGCACGCCATCACCACGTCGGGTTCACCCTCGTCGTTGGAGGCCCACTCCCAGATCCCGATGCCGCGCGTGCAGTGGAGGATGGCGTCGTCCATGGCGAGGTAGTTGAGCTGGGGCTGCTTGCCCGCGACGATCACGTTGACGTAGTTCTTGCTGCGCAGGCAGTGGTCGGCCACTGAGAGCAGGCAGTTGGTGTCCGGGGGAAGGTAGACGCGGATGATCTCCGCCTTCTTGTTGACGACGTGGTCGATGAAGCCCGGGTCCTGGTGCGAGAAGCCGTTGTGGTCCTGGCGCCAGACCAGCGAGGAGAGCAGGTAGTTGAGTGACGCGACGGGCCGCCGCCAGGGGATCTCACGCGTGACCTTGAGCCACTTCGCATGCTGGTTGAACATCGAGTCGATGATGTGAATGAAGGCCTCGTAGCAGTTGAAGAGCCCGTGCCGGCCGGTCAGCAGGTAGCCCTCCAGCCAGCCCTGGCACTGGTGCTCGGACAGCATCTCCATCACCCGTCCCTCGGGCGCCAGGTGGTCGTCGGTGGGGAGGGTCTCACCCTCCCACTGGCGGTTGGTGACCTCGAAGACGTTCTGCAGCCGGTTGGAGCTGGTCTCGTCGGGGCCGAAGATGCGGAATCGCTTGGCGTTGGTGCGGGTGACGTCGCGGAGGTACGAGCCGAGCACCTTGGTGGCCTCCGCGAAGGTCGTCCCCGGGCGGGCCACCTCGACCGCGTAGTTGCGGAAGTCGGGCAGCACCAGGTCCTGGAGGAGCAGCCCGCCGTTGGCATGCGGGTTGGCGCTCATCCTCCGGTAGCTCTTGGGGGGGAGGGCCTTCAGCTCGGGGACCAGGGTCCCGTTCTCGTCGAAGAGCTGGTCGGGGTGGTAGCTCTTGAGCCATGTCTCGAGCAGGGCGAGATGGTCGGGGTTGGTCTTCACCTCGGCCATCGGCACCTGGTGCGAGCGCCAGGTCCCCTCGGTGGGCAGCCCGTCGACGAATTTCGGCCCGGTCCAGCCCTTGAGGCTCTTGAAGACGATCATCGGCCACGCGGGCCGGGTGGCATCGCCGGTCTCGCGCGCGTGCTTCTGGATGGAGGTGATCTCGGCGATCACCGTGTCGAGCGTCTCCGCCATCAGCTGGTGCATCTTCGCGGGATCGTCGCCCGCGACCCAGTACACCTTGTGCCCGTAGCCCTCGAGCAGCGAGGTGAGCTCCGTCTCGGGGATGCGGGCGAGCACCGTGGGGTTGGCGATCTTGTACCCGTTGAGGTGCAGGATCGGCAGCACCGCCCCATCGGTCACGGGGTCCAGGAACTTGTTGGAATGCCACCCGGTGGCGAGCGGGCCGGTCTCCGCCTCACCGTCGCCGATGATGCAGGCGACGAGCAGGTCGGGGTTGTCGAAGGCGGCGCCATAGGCGTGGGAGAGGGCGTAACCGAGCTCGCCGCCCTCGTGGATGGAGCCGGGGGTCTCCGGGGCAACGTGGGAGGGGATGCCGCCGGGGAACGAGAACTGGCGGAAGAGGGCGCGCATCCCGTCCTCGTCCTCGGTGATGTGCGGGTAGACCTCGCTGTAGGTGCCCTCGAGATAGGCGTTGGCCACCGCGGCGGGGCCGCCGTGCCCGGGTCCGATCACGTAGATGGCGTTGAGGTCCCAGTTGCGGATCACCCGGTTCATGTGGGCGTAGATGAAGTTGAGCCCCGGGGTCGTCCCCCAGTGGCCGAGCAGGCGGGACTTGACGTGCTCCGGGCGCAGCCGCTGCCGCAGCAGGGGGTTGTCGAGCAGGTAGATCTGACCGACCGAGAGATAGTTCGCCGCCCGCCAGTAGGCGTCGATGAGGGCGAGATCGTGGTCGGAGAGGGGGCCGGCGGCAGTCACGTCGGTGGACGTCTGGGTCATCGCGCTCCTCCCATGGGTGGATCGCCCCCAGTATGGCTGGCGGTGAGCCGGCTTCGCCGCTCCCGGGCGGTCGCCGGCGGTTCGATGGGATTCCTTCCGGAGCGTCGCAGCCACGGCTCCACGCGCCTCCACCTGATGACCTACGGCTCACCCACTTCCTGCCCATCGACCCTATTGCCACGCTGTCGATCGAGCTTGACTGCACGTTGACCACATCACCGCGAGACGAGGAGGCCGGAGATGCACTGGCCGATGGACGGGGCGACCCGCATGGCGAAACGAGACGAGCGGGAGGCCCTCGAGCGCTACCTGAGGGCGCGCAGCCTTCCGGTGTCGGGGGTCTGGGTGGAGGTCGTCGGCGAGGCCGGCCGCCGGGCCGAGGTCGCGATCAGATTGGAACGTCAGCTGGAGCGGATGCGCTGAGCGCCGACTCATGACCTTTGGGCCTGTCATCGATCACCCTCTCGACCCTATCGCACGGTGGTTCGACGAGGTTGACTGGGGGTGCCGGAGGACATCCCTCCCGCCCGTTCCGATCCGGTCGGACCGCCAGAGACCATCTGATGTTCCACAGCATCCTGGTTCCCGTTGATGGATCGGCACACGCCGACGCCGCGCTCACCCAGGCGGTGGACCTGGCGCGCTGCCAGCGAGCCCGGATCACCCTCCTCTGCGCCTGGCGACCGTTCTTCTGGTACGGAGGGGCGGTCGCGCCGGTGGGAGTCGACGTGGAACAGCTCGAGTCCGACCTGGAGGCGGAGACGCGGCGCATCGCCGAGGCGGCGCGCGACCGGGTACCCGACGGGATCGATGTCGAGACGGCGATCGTCTGCGAGCGGCCCGCCGACGCCATCATCCGGGAGGTCGAGCGCGGCGGGCACGACCTGATCGTGATGGGCTCCCGGGGGCGCGGAAGCCTCCGGTGTCTCCTTCTCGGCAGCGTGAGCACCAGCGTGCTCCACCGGAGCCGGATCCCGGTGATGGTCGTGCACGCCTCCGGCTGCGCCGAGGTCCTCAGCCTGCACCGGGCGACCGAGCATCGGCTGGCCGGTGCGGCGCACCACTAGCCGGGCCTGTCCTGCCTCGCGGCAGGGCTACATGATCCCCACCATCATCATCGCCCGGAGCAGCGCCGAGAGCACGTCGGGGTCGGTGCGCACGTCGATCAGGGCTGGGCCGCCGGAGCTCGCCGCTCGCTCGAGTGCGGGACGCAGATCGGAGAGCTGCTCGATCCGCTCGCCGTGGCATCCCAGCGCTTCGGCGAGCCGGTCGTAGCGCGTGTCGGCGAGGGCGCTTGCGACCTCGCGGTGGTACATCTCGCGCTGGTGGTGCCGCACATCGCCCCAGCCGCAGTTGTTGGCGACGACCACGATGACCGGCAGGTGGTGACGCGCGGCGGTGTCCATCTCCATCGCGCTCAGCCCGAAGGCTCCGTCACCGGTGATCAACACCACGGGCTCGTCCGGCCGGGCCACCTTGGCCGCCAGGGCGAAGGGCAGACCGACGCCGAGCGTTCCGAGTGCCGTGGTCGTGGAGAGCAACCGTCCCGGTCCCTCGGCGTCCGCATACGCGAGCGCCCAGGTGAGGGTGTCACCACCGTCCGCCACCAGGGTGGACGCGCCGCCCCAGGCTTCGCGCGCGAAGGCGGCGACCTCACGCACCAGGGCACCGGGGTGCACCAGCGCTCCTCTGTAGTCGTCGATCTGCTGGTCCCACATCTGCCGCGAGATCTCGACCAGCTCGCGGCCCTGCTCCAGCCAGGCACGCCCGGAGCGGCTGCGCAGGCCGCTCTGTCGCATCTGAGCCACGACCTCGCGGACGTCGCCCTGCACCGCGATGTCCGCGCGCCGGTTGCCGCCCACCTGGTCTCCGGCGATGTCGACCTGGATGAGCAGCTGCTCGTCGTTGAAGAGCGGGGGGCCGCCATATACGAGGTTGCCGTTGAAGGCGCTGCCCAGCACCAGCACGCAGTCCGCCGACGCGACCGCGGTGCCGGCGTGGACCAGGGAGCCGAGGCACCAGGGGTGCGAGTCGGCAACCAGGCCCCGGGCGGCGCTGGTCGTGGTCACCGGGATCTCGGCGGCAGCGCATAGGGCGGCGATCTCCTCGCCCGCGCCCGACCAGAAGCTGCCGCTGCCGGCCAGCACCACGGGGCGGGACGCGGCTTTGAGCGCCTCGAGCGCCCGCTCCAGCTCAGCCGGCGAGGCAGCGGGCCGGGTCGGCGACGCCGGGAAGCCCCAATGTCCCGGGGCCGGCTCCTGCCGGGCCATGAACACGTCGTGAGGCACCTCGAGGTAGACCGCCCCGGGGCGCCCGCTGGCCGCCTGATGGAAGGCCTCGTCGGTGAGGCGCTGGAGGGTCTGGGGGTTGAAGGCGACCGCGCGCCACTTCGCGACCGGTGCGAGCATCCCCTCCTGGTCGATGTCCTGCACCGCTCCCCGGCCGCGCCGCTTGAGCGCGGTGCGGCCGCCGATCAGGATCAGCGGCACGTTCCCGACGGCGGCGTCTGCGAACCCGGTGAGCGCATTGGTGAAGCCTGGACCCGCAGTCACCGCGGCCACCCCGGCGCGACCGGTGGCGAGGGCGAAGCCCTCGGCCGCCATGGTGACGGCGCACTCGTGGCGCAACCCGATGACCCGGACGTTGGCATCGACACAGCCGTCCAGCAGCTCGACGATGTGGCCTCCCCCCAGAGTGAAGAGCGCCTCCACGCTGTGGGCACGGAGGCGCTCCGCCACCAAACGACCACCGTGAGGCGGGGGGGGGAGGCTCTCAGCGGCGGCCGCCGTCATGACGATTCCTCACTTTGCCGTTCCGCTTTGGGAGGTCACCAGGGTCCGTGGCCCCCAGTCTCGACAGGACCTTCGGTGAGCGGACGAGGATGCGATCCGGATGCGCAGCCCCGCGGCTCGCCCCGGGCCGATATGGTGACATCCGATGGATCGGCAGCCGCTCTCCCCCGTACCGTCCAACCGGCTTCGCGTTCGCGTGGAGGGGGTGGTTCAGGGGGTCGGATTCCGCCCCTTCGTCCACGGTCTGGCAACCGCGGGCGGCCTCTCCGGTCTCGTCGGCAACGACACCGCCGGGGTCTTCATCGAGATCGAGGGGACTCCCGGGGAGCTGGACAGGTTCCTGGCCGCGCTGGAGGGCGAGGCCCCCCCGCTGGCGGTCATCGACCGCGTCGAGACCGAGGTCATCAGCGCGACTGGCGGGGTTGGTTTCGCGATTGTCGAGAGCGAGCCGGCCGGGGAGCGTCAGACCCTGATCTCTCCGGACACCGCGACCTGCGACGACTGCCTTGCCGAGCTGTTGGATCCCGGAGACCGGCGCTTTCGCCATCCCTTCATCAACTGCACCAACTGCGGGCCGCGCTTCACGATCATCCGCGACGTTCCCTACGACCGGCCGCTCACCACCATGTCGGGGTTCGCGATGTGCGCGGAGTGCCGGCGCGAGTACGAGGACCCGGGGGATCGCCGTTTCCACGCCCAACCGGTCTGCTGCCCTGACTGCGGCCCGTCGCTGCGCCTGATCGATCGCGACGGCGCCCCGATCGCCGGCGACCCGGTCTCGACCGCCGTCCAGCTGCTCGCCGCGGGCGGCGTGCTCGCTGTCAAAGGGGTGGGTGGCTATCACCTGGCCGCGCTCGCCGACCGGGAGCCCGCCGTCACCGCCCTGCGCTCGCGCAAGCATCGCGAGGACAAGCCGTTCGCGGTGATGGTCGCCGACCTGGACGGTGCCCGAGCCCTGGGGACGATCGGCGCCGCGGAGGCGCGCGCCCTGACCTCCCCTCGGCGTCCCATCGTGCTGCTCCGGCGGGCCGCCGGCGCCCCGGTGGCCGCGGCGGTGGCTCCCGGAAACCGCTCGCTCGGGGTGATGCTCCCCTACAGCCCGCTCCATCACCTGCTGGCGCGCGACCTCCGTGCCCCCTTCGTCCTGACCAGTGGCAACGTCTCGGACGAGCCCATCGCCTACCGCGACGAGGAGGCACTGCCCCGCCTGCGCGGGATCGCCGATGCCTTCCTCACCCACGACCGCCCCATCCACATTCGGACCGACGACTCCGTCATCCGGGTGGTCGGGGGGAGGGAGACGCCGCTGCGGCGCTCGCGCGGCTTCGTCCCCCAGCCGGTGACCGTCGTCCGGGCCTTTCCCCGACCCGTGCTCGGCTGCGGCGCGGAGCTGAAGAGCACCTTCTGTGTCGGCAAGGGCCGGCGGGCCTTCGTCTCGCACCATATCGGCGACTTGGAGAACTACGAGACCCTCCAGTCCTACGTCGAGGGGATCGAGCACTTCATGCGGGTCTTCGACATCCACCCCGAGGTGGTCGCGCACGACCTGCACCCGGAGTACCTCTCGACCAAGCTCGCCCTCGACCTCGACGGCGTGGAGAGGGTCGGGGTCCAACACCATCACGCCCACATCGCGTCCTGCATGGCTGAGAACGGGCTCGCCGGCGAGGTGATCGGGGTGGCCTTCGACGGCACCGGATACGGCACGGACGGGGCTATCTGGGGCGGCGAATTTCTGGTGGCGGGCTATGGCGGGTTCCATCGGCGCGCCCACCTGCGGTACATCCCGCTGGCCGGCGGCGACGCGGCCGTGCGCCAGCCCTGGCGTCCGGCCCTGGCCTACCTCATGGACACGTTCGGCGCCGGCGCGCCCTTCGAGGCTGCCCCGCCGGAGCATATTCGCGTGGTACGCCGCATGATCGCGGCCGGCGTCAACTCGACGTCCACGTCGTCCTGCGGACGGCTGTTCGATGCCGTGGCGTCGCTCGCCGGACTGCGCCAGGAGGTCAACTTCGAGGGGCAGGCGGCCATCGAACTGGAGATGATCGCGGAGGTTGGCTGCGCGGAGGTCTATCCTTATGGATTCGACGGCGAGGGGCCATGGGAGTTGGGCTTCCGGCCGGCCATCGAAAGCATTGTGCGCGATGTTTCGAGCGGCGTCGCCCGCGGCCGGGTGGCGGCGAAGTTCCACAACGCGCTGGCCGCGGCAACGGTGGAAGTCTGCGGGCGAATTGCCGGGGAAACCGCCCTGCGGCGCGTCTGTCTGAGCGGTGGCACGTTTCAAAATATGCGGCTGCTGGGCAGTATCGTGGCCGGTCTGCGCGCCCGCGGGTTGGAAGTGTTTCTGCACGCCCGGGTGCCGCCCAACGACGGCGGAATCGCGCTCGGCCAGGCGGCCATCGCGGCCCGCTTGCAGCCCTGAATACTACTAACTTTCAGGGCAAATTCACCGATTTGTACTAGGAAGGGAGGGGTCCCCGCACAGTCCTTCTGGTCCTTGTAGCCACATCCGCGTGAGCCTTAAGCTGAGGCTACGTTACGAACATGATTCTAGTCAGGAATGCCAGTGGCGCGAAACAACCGGCGGTGATTCTGGCCCTGATCGGGCCCACCATGCGGGTCGCGCTGAAGGACAGCGACGACGTAGAAGAATACCGGCTGGTCAACCAGACATGGGTCAGCGGCCAGTGTGAACCGGTCACCTTCGAATTCCCGCTGGGGATCTTCGAGGCGATCGGAATGATGCCGCCGGTTCCGGGGGTCCAGTGACCGCCGCGAGCGTCATCCCCATCTCCGCGGACCTGGTGTCCGAGAGCGTGGAAGAGTTCCAGGAATCTCTCACCGAGCGGCTGTCCCGCGGTCCGCTGCCGTTGGAGGAGACGTTGCGCTACGCCACCGAAATCGCCACCTGCCTGCGCGATTTGCACAGGCACGGCCTGGCCTACGGAGCGGTGTGTTCGCAATTGATCCTGCTGGGTCCGTCGGGCGCTTCGTTGCGCCAAACAGGGGGGCTGACCCACCTGGGCGATGGGCATTGCGATGTGACGGCGTTCGGCGCGGTGCTCGAGGAAATACTCGGCGGGACAGATGGGCCGGACGATTTTTGCCGCGAAATCCGGGCTCTGGCGATGTGCTGCCGGGATCAGGCGCCGGAGATGCGGCACGTGCCGATCGTGCTGCGTCTGATGGCCCTGCGGGCACGGCAATCCGCGATGGCGCCGCGCGAACCAGTGCGGGTGCGGCGTCCGGAACCGGCCCGCTTGCGCCTGCACCTGTCGCTGCACTGGCGGCCGCTGGTCAACCTGGCCGCTCTCGCGCTCTCGGGCAAGTAGCGGCGGGATACAATTTCGCCCTCGCAACCCGCAGGCCGAAACGGCCGATGAATTCAAGCAAGCCGTCGCCTGCGTACTCGAAGTTCTGAAGGGGCAGGGGCAACCCGGTCCGGCCTCATGCGTCAATAACCAAGCAGCGGCGCCAACTTTGCTCGCACTTCGCCCATCACCTCATCTGGGCAGCGTCCGAGTGGTTCGGCGTGACGCGCTTTCCAGTCGATGCTTTTCAGGTGATCGGCCAGAATGACACCAGTTGTTCCGCGGCCGGCAGGAACGGCCACTTCGAACGGGTATCCCTTGCCCCGGTTCGTTATCGGGCACGCCAGTGCCAGGCCGGACCTCGCGTTGTATATTTTCGGACTCAGCACCAAGGCCGGGCGCCGTCCCGCCTGCTCGCGGCCGGCTTGCGGGCTGAACGTCAGCCAAACGAAATCGCCTGCGTCTGGCACAAAGGCGGCTTTCACCAGGATTCCTCACCCTGGGGCCGCCCCCAGTCTGTTTCCCGATGACGGTTCTTGGGCGTGATTTGAGCGACGAGATCTGACAGTTCGTACTTGCGCCGGGCCGGACGCAAGACTATGCTTCCATCCCGGTCGAGGGCCAGTTTCACACAATCTCCTTCAGAGAGGCTGGCCTGCCTCGCGATCGCGAGCGGAATTCGGACAGCCAGGCTGTTCCCCCATTTCGAAATCGTCGATTCATTTCGCATATGTCTCTACTTTGAGTATACATCCGGGCTTGCATCAGGACGCTCCGGACGCATACGGCCCAGCGCTTTTGAGGCAATGGCGCTATGCTCTGCCAGAGCCGAATGATAGAATCGACTCGGCAATCCGGGGCGGCATGAGCGGCGAACTACACATCGACAGAAGGGAATTCTTCCGCCGGGCAGGTATCGCCGGCGGCGCGCTGGCCTGCGGACCGGGGGCGGCGGCGCAACCACGAGGCGCGGTCTCGCTGGTTCTGAGTGCCGCCGACCCCGTCGCTTCGGCCGCTCCCGTCGCGTGGGCGGCGCAGGAGTTGC
>PLAK01000031.1 GCA_003134115.1 Candidatus Changshengia sp. | reverse complement strand
CACAACGCCCTCTCCCGACCAACTCTTCTACTCCCCCGGCACGGTCGGCGTTGCCGGCACGGCCTCCGACCCCGTCGGCGTCCACTCCGTGGGCGTTTACGCCCGTGAGGCCGTGAGTGACCAGTGGCTGGAAGCCAATGGAACCCTGGGGACGAAGGCACACACGTTCTCAGCGGCGCTCGGCGGCTCCAACCAGACGAGCACCACCTGGAGCTTGACGCTGCCGTCGGTGCCCAGCGGCGACTACAACCTAACCGCCACGGTGAGTGGCGCGTCCGGAGAGAAGGCGTCGTCGTCGGTGGAGTTCGGAGACGGCCCGGTGCCGACCGCAACCTCCCCCGGCTTTCTGACCCTCCTGTTCGGGCGCACCCAATGGGTGGCCACGTCCCCGCAGTGCGCAGCGCTCGCCGGTCAGCCAACTCTGGTGAATATTGCCCAAGCACTCCAAGCCCTCACGCCCCCCCGGAGTGGCGTCGGCGACGTGATCAACGCCCGGACCGGGGCCACCTCGGAGCGCTGCGTCAACTACCAGATCTATCCGAGCTGGACCGACCTCGCCACCCTCCAGGACCAGTACGGGTGGACGATGGTGAGCGGGAGCGCGGACTACCAGTACATGACCAGCCTGACCCCTGCAGAGCAGGTCACAGCGAGCTGCGGATCGCTGACCCAACCCGGCGGCCTCTATGCGCAGGGTGACACCCAGGGCTGGGGGATGTTCGCCTATCCGGATAACCAGCGAAGCACCACGATCCAGGCCGACGTGGTCAGCGAGTGCTTCGCCTTTGGGCGGACCTACCAGACTGGGCGCAACGTCCAGCAGTACATGGCCGCCCCCTGGTTCCAGCGGACCAACTCGATTCTCGGCGGGGGATGCAATGAGCCGACCGGGTGCCCGGGGTCGGCGGTGGTCAAGAACCAGAGTGGCAAGACCGTCTACTACGAATCGCCGGTGATGCTGGACAACCTCATGGACGTCGCCGGTGGCGAATGGGTGGTCGTGCAGATGTACAAGCTGGTCGAGGGAGAGAATCTCACCGGCTCCCCCACCTGGGACTGCAATGGACCCTGGCAGGAGCACTGGACGAGCATGACGGAGCTTTACTGCTACGACGACTACATGGCGGCCGTCGACCAGATCCCAGCCGGTGTCCAGCCCGTTGACCCGGCGACGGTGGCCGACGCGTGGGACGACACCCCCGCGGTGACGATGGCGCCGGTGCCTGCTGTCCAGTCAACGACGCCCGCTGGGGGGCCGCTGGCCGGCGGGACCCAGGTCCTCATCGACGGATCCGGCTTCAACGCGGTAGCTTCGGTTACCTTCGGATCACAGCCGGCGGCGTCCTACAGCGTCATCTCGCCCACCGAGATCACCGCCACCAGCCCTTCCGGCGCGGGTACGGCGAATATCCAGGTGATGACCAACCGCGGCGTCTCCGTCCTCGGCTCATCCGACCAGTTCGACTACACGCCAACCGTCTCCGGGGTCTCGCCGAACTCGGGGCCGGCCATCGGGGGTACGGCGGTGACGATCACTGGCGGCGGGTTCACCAATGCCACCGCGGCCAGTTTCGGCGGAGTGCCGGCCACCTCGTTCTCCATCGGCTCCGACGGCGTGATCACGGCTCAGGCGCCGCCGGGGACAGGGGGAACATTTGACGTCACGGTCACCTCGCCGGGCGGGACCTCGTCCACGAGCCCGTCCGACCACTTCTCCTACGCCCCCGTGGTCAGCGCAGTCGAGCCGGGCGACGGGCCGGCGGTCGGTGGCACCTGGGTCACCATCAGCGGGGCCGGCTTCACGGGCGCCACAGAGGTCGGCTTCGGCGGGGTGCCGGCCCTTTCCTATTCCGTCAGCTCCGACGGCCAGATCACTGCAGATAGCCCGCCCGGGACCGAGACGGTGGACGTCACGGTCGCCACACCGGACGGCACCTCGTCGACCTCCTACTCCGACCAGTTCGCGTACCTCCCGATCGTGAGCGGCATCTCACCCAGTGCCGGGCCAGAGGCGGGAGGCACCGTCGTGACGATCAGTGGGGCCGGCTTCACGGGCGCCACCGGAGTCAGCTTCGGCGGGGTGCCGGCCCTGTCCTACTCCGTGAGCTCAGACGGGCAGATCACCGCGCAGAGCCCGCCCGGGACGGGGACGGTCGATGTCACGGTGACCACTCCCACGGGGCAGTCGTCCAGGTTGGTGGGGGATGAGTTCACCTATCAGTAGAAGCGGGTTCACGGGACCAGGGGCGGTGTGCCGTGGCGCCCAGCCCCTGGGTAGGCCAGCTCCAGCAGCAGCCGGTGGGCCCCCAATGCGCCTTCCACCGGCTTCGTACCGGCTCAGCCAGGTGTGCACCGTCTGCCGGCTCACCCGCCACTCGGAGGCCACCTCGGTGACCGTCCTGCCATCCCTGATCACCGCCAGGATCGCCTGATACCGCTGCTCGGTCACGCTCAGTTCCCTCATCTGAGGGAGTGTCAAGTCTCAACCGAAGTAGCTGTCCGCCATCACCCGAAGGCCTGTCAAGGATCAGCCGGATCCATACAGCCGGTTGGAGCCGACGGGGAGATTCGAACTCCCAACCTACGGTTTACAAAACCGCTGCTCCACCGTTGAGCTACGTCGGCCGGGTGGGAGGCGCGCCGGCTGGCGGCGACGCCCGGGCGATCACCTAGGGTAGTCGACCGCCGCCGGGAGCAGGAGGGTTCGGCCCGCCGGCGTCTCCGCGCCGGATCGCCTCGAGCTGGCGGCGCACCTCGGGGTCGATGCGACTCTCCAAGCGATCCGAGACCGCCCCCTTCTCGTCGCGCCGCCGGATCTCACCGGAGCGCTCCCCCTCCGCCCGTTCCACCTCGGCCTGCAGGGCCCGGGAGCCCATGGTCGGCACGCCCATCCCTCGGACCAGATCGCGCTGGAGATGGTCGTCGGTGGCGAGAATCATCTCCAGCACGGTCCCGCGCCGCGATGCCTCGTACATGAGACGCTCGATCACGTGGTCGGCGCTCTCGTGAGCGCTGCCATAGCGGACCTCGACGCCCTCGACGATCTGCCCATCGGCGCTGCCCGCCGAGCGCTTGTGGGCGTCGAAGACGATCAGGACCTCGTTGCCGGTGGTCGCCCGGTACTCTGCGAGCCGGGTGACCAGCCGCCGGCGCGCCTCCTCCAGGCCCTCGGTGCGCATGGCCCTGGCCAGATCCGGCCAGGCGTGCAGGATGTTGTAGCCGTCGACGACCAGCCGGCTCACCGGGGCGCGAAGCCCCGCTGGCGGAATGCCTCGTAGAGGATGGCCGCACCCGCCGCCGCGGCGTTCAGGGAGGCCACCCGGCCCACCATGGGCAGCGAGACGAGGCTGTCGCAGCTCCGGCGGGTGAGCTGGCGCAGCCCCTCCCCCTCTCCGCCGATGACGATCGCCGTCGGCTCGCGGTAGTCGACGAGGTCGTAGCGCTGGTCGGCCTCGGCGGCCAGGCCGACGCGCCAGATCCCGGCCTTCCCGATCTTGGCCAGGGCCTGGGCCAGGTTGGGAACGCTGAGGAAGGGGAGGTGCTCGCTGGCGCCCGCCGACGCCTTGACAGCGGCGGGGGTCAGCCCGGCGGCCCGGTGCGCCGGCGCGATCACGGCGTCGGCGCCGACCGCCTCGGCGCTCCGGATCAGGGCGCCCACATTCTGTGGGTCCTGGATCCCGTCCAGGAGGAGCAAGAGCGCCGGCGGACGGCAGCTCTCGAGGATGTCCTCCAGCCGCTGCGGCGGCCTTCCGTGGAAGTAGCCGGCCACGCCCTGGTGGTGCTCGGTATGGGCGATGTCGTCGAGCCGGCTGCGCGAGGCCATCTCGATGGGGATTCCCCGGCCGCCGGCCAGATCCATGATCTCCCGTAGCCGGGGCTCGTCCCCGAGGCCCTCGGCGACCACCAGCTTGCGGGCGGCGCGCCCTGCCCGAAGTGCCTCGCGCACCGGGTTGCGGCCGTAAAGGATGTCCACCTGAGCAATCCCGCCTCGGAAAGGCCTCTCAGGCGCGCTTCCAGCGCTGTCCCTGAGCGGTGTCCTCGACCATGATGCCGCGCTCGAGAAGCTGCGCGCGCAGCCTGTCGGATTCGGCGAAGTCCCGGGCGGCACGCGCCGCGATCCTCCGGGCGAGCAGCTCCTCGTCCTCGGGACTGAGTGCCGACGCGGCCCGCTCCCGATCGACGAGGGCCAGCACCCCGAGGACGGCATCCGCCTCCTCGACGAGGTCGATGAGCTGCTGCTTGACCGCCGCCGACGGGGTGACGGCGCCGAGCAGCCGGTTGAGGTCCCGGATGGCACCGAAGAGATGTCCCACCGCCTTGGGCACGTTGAGGTCGTCGTCCATGGCCTCGGCGAAGGCGTCGGTGGCGGCCCTGGCGCGCGCCCCGATCTCCTCGCCGCCGCTGCCGCTTCCGAGACCCAGCACCCGGTCCCGGAACTCGGTCAGCCGGCCCACCGCCTCATCAGCCGCCCGGAGTGGCTCCTCGTCCCAATCGAGGGTGCGGCGGTAGTGGGCGCCGGTGATGAGCAGGTAGCGGATCGTCGAGGGGCGATAGCCCGCCTCCAGCAGATCAGGAACGGTCCGGAAGTTGCCGAACCGCTTGGCCATCTTCTCCTTGCCGATGGTCAAGTGTTCGCCATGGCACCAGATCCGGACGAACGGCTTCCCGGTCGCCGCCTCGGACTGGGCGATCTCGTTCTCGTGGTGGGGGAAGATGTTGTCGACCCCGCCGCAGTGGATGTCCAGGCTCTCGCCGAGCAGGGCCATGCTCATCGCCGAGCACTCGATGTGCCAGCCGGGGCGGCCGCGGCCCAAGCGGGTGTCCCAGCCGATGTCGTCCGGCCCCACCGTCTTCCAGAGGGCGAAGTCGCGGGCGTCCTCCTTGGTGTAGTCGTCGGCATCCACCCGGCCGCTCATCCCAGCCACCAGTCCGGCGGCAGGGATGCCGGAGAGCCTGCCGTACGCCGGAAAGCCGGCGATGCGGAAGTAGATGCCGCCCTCGCTGCGGTATGTGACCCCCTTCGACTCCAGGCGCTCGATCAGGGTCACCATCTCCTCGATGTAGCGGGTGGCCCGCGGGTAGTGGTGGGCCCGGCGGATGCCGAGGGTATCGACGTCGGCGAAGAAGCTCTCGATCCACGGGGCGGTCTCCGCCGCCAGCCCCTGGTTGTGCTCGGTGGCGTTGTGGATCAGCCGGTCGTCCACGTCGGTCAGGTTCATGACGTGGGTGACCCGCGGGAAGCTGCGCTCCAGCCATCGGCGCAGGACGTCCTCGAAGAGGAAGGTCCGGAAGTTCCCGATGTGGGCACGGTTCCAGACCGTCGGGCCGCAGGTGTAGAGGCGCACGTGGCCGGGCTCCAGGGGCGTGACCGTCTGGAGCCGGCGGGTCAGGGTGTCGTGGAGGCGAAGACTCACGGGCGGTCAAGGATATCCATGCGAGCGGGTGGCCGCGTCGATCCGCTACGTTGGCCCCCGTGAGCGTCGACGATCCCGGAGGTGTGCTCCGCGCCACCCGCCTCGGCGCTGGGCCGCACACTCGCGTCTTCGAGGCCAGCTGGCCGGTCCGGCTGGGGGACGCCAACGAGCACGGCCGGCTCCGTCTCGACGCCCTGGCCCGTCACCTCCAGGACGTGGCCACCGACGACAGTCATGACTCCGGGATGGGCGAGGAGCCGATCATCTGGGTGGTGCGGCGGGCCGCGGTGACCATTGAGCGCTGGCCTCGGTACCTGGAATCGATCGACTACCGCACCTTCTGCACCGGCGCCGGGCCGCGCTGGGCGGAGCGGCGAACGTCGGGCCGGAGCGGAGCCGGCGGCCACCTGGAGGCCGCGGTGCTGTGGGCCGCGGTGGATGCGACGACCGGCCGGCCGGCGCTGCTCTCGGAACGTTTCGACCAGGTCTGGGGCAGGGGCGTCCGCCAGGTGTCGGCACGGCTCCTCCATCCCCCGCCTCCGGCCGGAGCCATGGGCCGGCCGTGGGCCATCCGCGCCACCGACCTCGACGTGATCGGTCACGTCAACAACGCGGCGTACTGGCAGGCGGTGGAGGACGAACTGGCCCGCCGCCTGCCCGGCCGCATCCCGGTGGCGGCCGAGTGCGAACACCGGCTCCCGGTGGACCTCGGCGATCAGGTCGGGGTGGTGTCGGAGGTGAAGGGCGGGACGCTACGGCTGTGGCTGGTCAGCGACGGCGGGGTGCATGCCTCGGCCATCGTCTCCACGGATCCCCCCGACTAGCGATCACGGCTCTGGGCACCGAAGCCTTCGGGAGCGGGCCCGCCGGGCTTGGGCGATCGGTCAGCCGACCTCGAGGAGCACGACCGCGGAGGCCAGGATCCCCTCACCGCGACCGGCGGCACCGAGCCCATCGCCGCTCGTCGCGGTGACGGTGACGGTGTCGGGCGCGGTGCCGAGCGCCGCCGACATCGCCTCCCCCATGGCGTCGAAGAAGGGGGCGAGCCGCGGCCGCGCACAGACCAGGGCCACCTGCGCGCTCGTCACCCAGGCACCCGACAGAGCCAGCTTCGCGGCCACCAGCTCCAGGAACTGGCGGCCACTGACCCCGCGCCAGCGTTCCGCGTCGGAGGGGAAGTGGTCGCCCATGGTCCCGAGGCCCGCCGCACCGAGGCAGGCGTCGGCGAGGGCGTGGGCGGCCGCGTCGCCGTCGGAGTGACCGGCGAGCCCCAGATCCGACGGCACCGGAACGCAACCGAGCACCAGCGGCCGCCCCGGCTCCAGACGGTGGGCGTCCAGCGCGTGCCCAATACGCAGAGTCATCGGCGACCGCTCCCCTGCAGCTCACCGCGAAGCCAGACCAGATCCTCGGGGTGAGTGATCTTGCGATTGCCCACCTCGCCGGGGACGATGGCCACCGGCTCTCCCAGCCGCTCCACCAGCAGGCAGTCGTCCGAGGCGTCCAGCTCGGGCTGGATGGCGTGAGCCCGGCGCAGCAAGGGGGCCGCGAAGGCCTGCGGGGTCTGGACCGCGACCAGCGTGGCGCGGGGCAGGGTCTCGACGACCATCCCGGCCTCCACGCGCTTGACGGTGTCGACGCAGGGGATGGCGGCGGTGGCGGCTCCGTGGACGCGGGCGGCGGCGATGACGGCCTCGATCAGTCCGGGCGACACCAGGGGCCGCGCGGCGTCATGGACCACCACGATCTCGGCATCGCCGACCTCGGCCAGCCCGGCCGCCACCGAGTCACGGCGGCGCGCGCC
>PLAK01000114.1 GCA_003134115.1 Candidatus Changshengia sp. | reverse complement strand
GGCTTCTCGGGATTGCCGAAGTTGAGGCAGTTCGTCACCCCGACCGGCGTGGCTCCTACGGCGACCACGTTGCGGGCGGCTTCGCAGACGGCGATGGCGGCACCCCGGCGCGGGTCGAGGGCCCCGTAGCGAGCGTTGCCGTCGGTGGTGAGAGCGATCGCCCCGGCGGTGCCTCTCACGCGCAGCAGAGCGGCGTCGCCGCCAGGGAGGATCACGGTGTCGTCGCCGACCTGGTGGTCGTAGCGCCGGAAGATGGACCGGCGGCTGCCGATGTTGGGACTGCCGATGAGGCGGAGCAGGGTCTCGCCCATCGACCAGGGCGGCGTCATGGCGAACGGATCGGCCGAGAGCGCCTCGTCCAGCCCGGCGGGGCGCAGCGCCTCCGGGTGGCGAAGCGGCACGTCGTCGATCAGGAGGTCGAGGGGCAGGTCGCACACCACGGCTCCGCCATCGGACACCACCAGGCGTCCCGTGTCGGTGACCGTCCCGATCACGTCCGAGTGGAGGTCCCAGCGGTCGAACTCCACCTGCACCGAGGCCGCGTCCCGCGGCCTCACCACCAGCAGCATCCGCTCCTGCGACTCGCTCAGCATCACCTCGTAGGGCGTCATCCCCCGCTCTCGTCGTGAGATCCGGGAGACGTCCATCTCGATGCCGCACCCGCCGCGATGGGCCAGCTCGGCAGACGAGCTGGTGAGCCCGGCCGCCCCCAGGTCCTGCATGGCGACGATGCGCGGGTCGCCGGCCAGGGTGACGCAGACCTCCATCAGGCACTTCTCGAGAAAGGGGTTGCCGACCTGGACCGCGGGACGGCGCTCACTGGAGGCTTCGTTGAGCTCGACCGAGGCGAAGGTGGCCCCGTGGATGCCGTCACGGCCGGTGTCGGCACCGACCAGCAGGACCAGGTTGCCGGGGCCGGCGGCGACCGCCCGGGTCAGCTTGGACTGCTCGATGATGCCGACGCACATGGCGTTGACGAGGCAGTTGTGGCGGTAGGACTCGTCGAAGTAGATCTCGCCACCGACGGTGGGAACGCCAATGCAGTTGCCGTAGCCGCCGATGCCGGCCACGACACCATCGAGGAGGCGCCGTTGCGCCGGCTCCTCGAATGGCCCGAAGCGCAGTGAATCGAGCAGGGCGACGGGCCGCGCGCCCATGGTGAAGACGTCGCGGAGGATGCCGCCGACCCCGGTGGCCGCTCCCTGATACGGCTCGATCGCGGACGGGTGATTATGGGACTCGATCTTGAAGACGCAGGCGAGCCCGCCTCCGATGTCGACCGCGCCGGCGTTCTCCCCCGGCCCCTGCAGCACCCGCGCACCAGTCACCGGCAGACGGGCGAGCAGGGGCTTGCTCGTCTTGTACCCGCAATGCTCGCTCCACATGGCACCGATCACGCCCAGCTCCACCTCGGTCGGGACCCGCCCCAGGTGGCGGGACGCCAGCTCGTACTCGCCGCGGGTCAGCGCCACCTCGGCGAGGGTGGCGTCGGAGACCGGGAGAGCCGTGGTCATGGGACGACCGCGAACGTGGAGCGCTCGGCCACCGCCTCGACGACGCTGCGGAAGATCCCCATCCCATCGCCGCTGCCGAGCAGCGGCTCGGCCGCGCGCTCCGGGTGGGGCATCATCCCGAGCACGTTCCGGCCCTCGCTCACGATGCCGGCGATGTCGCGCATGGATCCGTTGGGTGAGGCCTCGCCGACCGCCGATCCGTCGGGGGCGACGTAGCGGAAGGCGACTCGCTGTTCTGCCTCCAGGCGGTCCAGCGTGGACGGGTCGGCGACGAAGCGGCCCTCACCGTGGCTGACCGGGATGGCCAGCACTCCGCCCCTCTCGCAATCCCTGGTGAATGGCGTGTCGACCGTCTCCACCCGCAGCCAGGTGGTCTCGCAGCGGAACTCGAGCGAGGCGTTGCGGGTCAGGGCGCCCGGGAGCAGGTGAGCCTCGCAGAGGATCTGGAAGCCGTTGCAGATGCCGAGGACCAGACCGCCCGCCGCCGCGAACTCCTGCACCGCCTCCATGAGCGGGGCGAACCGGGCGACGGCGCCGGTGCGAAGGTGGTCGCCGTAGGCGAACCCGCCCGGGAGGATGACGCAGTCGGAGCCCTGGAGATCGCGCTCCCGATGCCAGAGGCGGACGGATTCGTGCCCGAGCACCTCGACGGCCCGCGCGCAGTCGCCATCGCTCCAGGTTCCCGGGAAGACCGCTATCCCGAACCTCATGCCCCGTCCGCACGAATCTCGATGCGGTAGTCCTCGATGACGGGGTTGCGCAGGAGCCTCTCGCACATGTCGGCCACCCGTTGCCGGACGCTCGACTCGGAGTCGCCGTCCACCTCCATGCTGATGTGCTTCCCCACCCGCACCTCCGAGACCTCGGAGAAGCCGAGCTGGTGGAGTCCAGCCCGCACGGTGAGCCCCTGCGGGTCGTTGACCACGGGCTTGAGCGAGATCACCACCTCGGCGGTGTACCTCACAGCTCCAGCCCACAGATCCGCCGGGCCGCCTCGAGGTAGCGCGCGGTGGTCGCCGCCACCACGTCCGGAGGAAGCGAGGGGCCGGGGGGCCGCTTGTCCCAGTCGAGCGTCTCCAGGTAGTCGCGGACCGGCTGCTTGTCGAACGAGACGGCGGTCTCTCCCTCGCGCCACTCCGACGCCTCCCAGAACCGCGAGGAGTCGGGGGTGAAGATCTCGTCGATCAGGCAGAGCCGGCCGTCGATCATCCCGAACTCGAACTTGGTGTCGGCCAGGATGATGCCCCGGCCGCTGCAGTGCAGGGCGGCGAAGCGGAAGAGCTCGAGCGAGGTCCGCTCGAGCAGCCCGGCGAGCTCGGCACCGACGGTCCTGGCCAGCTCGGCACGGCTGATGTTCTCATCGTGCCCGTTGTCGTTCTTGGCGGCCGGAGTGAAGCGCAGCTCGGGGAGGGGTGAGGAGTCGCGCAACCCCGGCGGCAACGGCTCGCCGGCCAGCGTCCCCCGGTCGCGGTACTCCTTCCAGCCCGAACCCGAGAGGTGGCCCCTGACCACGCACTCGATGTCGATGCGCTCCGCCCGCGCACAGCGCATGGAGCGCTCCCGCCACTCCGCCCAGATGGCCGGTGGCAACGCGTCCGGCCGGTCTTCGAGCAGGTGGTTGGCCACGATATGCGCGGTCCTCTCGAACCACCATCGGGAGATCTGGGTCAGCACCCTCCCCTTCTCGGGGATCGGATCGGGCAGCACGACGTCGAAGGCGGAGAGTCGGTCGGTCGCCACCATCAGCAGGCTGCCGTCATCGAGCACAAAGGTGTCCCGCACCTTGCCGCGCCGGAACACCTCGAGCCCGACGTCCTGAGCCGCCATCAGCACCGGGGTCATGCCAGCCCTCCTCCAATCCCCGCCTCGACGGCGAGCTGCGGACGCTCCTCGGTCGCCGTCCCCTTCTCCGGATCGCGGATCTCGAGCCCGAGCCGCCGGTAGGTGCCGTCGATGCCGGCGAGGTAGGCGGCCAGGTCGAAGCAGGCATCCAGCCGCTCCGGTGAGAGGACCTCGGCGAGCTGGCCTCGCACCAGCCCCTCGAATCCCGCCTCGCCCCGGCGCGCCCTCTCTGCCAGGGTCTGCACCTCGCGGTAGGCGCGCTCCCGGGCCCATCCGGCAACGATCAGGGCATCGAGCACGCGGGGGGAGCAGGTGATCCGGCCGAGGGTCTCGACATCGGCCAACATTTTGTCAGGATTGACACGAACCTGTGCGACCAGGCGCGTGCACAGCCTGATCATGTAGTCGAGCAGCGCGCAGGAGTCGGGCAGCACGATCCGCTCGGCGGATGAATGGGAGATGTCGCGCTCGTGCCANNAGCGCGACGTCCTCCATGGCGGTGACGGCATACCCGCGCAGCACCCGAGCCATTCCGCAGACCCGCTCGGAGAGGACGGGGTTGTGCTTGTGGGGCATCGCCGACGACCCCTTCTGCCGCTGTGCGAAGGGCTCCTCCAGCTCCGAGACCTCGGTCTGCTGGAGCAGCCGGACGGTCGTGGCGAGGCGCTCGAGGCTGGCCCCCAGGATGGCGACCGAGGTGACGAAGGCGGCGTGGCGATCCCGTGCCAGCACCTGGGTGGCGGCCTCGGCGACACCCAGCCCGAGGCCCCGGCAGACGTGCTCCTCGACCTCTGGCGGGACCGACGTGTGGGTTCCCACCGGTCCGCTCACCTGGCCCACCGAAACCTCGGACGCCGCGGCCGCCAGGCGGGCCCGGCCGCGCCTCACCTCGTCGTAGTGATTGGCGAGCTTGACCCCGAGGCTGAGCGGCTCGGCGTGAACGCCGTGGGTCCGGCCCGGCATCAGGGTGAGCCGGTGCCGCACCGCCTGCGCGGCCAGGGCTGCCTCGAGGGCAGCCGCGTCGTCGTCGATCTGGCGGGCCGCGTCTCGGAGCTGGGTGGCCAGGGCGGTGTCGACCACGTCGGAGGAGGTGAGCCCGAGGTGGAAGAAGCGCCCCTCGTCGCCGACGGTCTCCTGGACCGCCTGGACGAAGGCGGCGACGTCATGGCCCTGCTCGGCCTCCAGCTCGGCGACGCGGGCTTGATCCACACGGGCGCCCGCCCTGAGCCGCTCCGCCGCCTCCGAGGGGATCCGCCCCACGGCGGCCCAGCCCTCCGCGGCCAGCAGCTCCACCTCCAGCCACCGCCGGAGCCGGGATTCGTCGCTGAAGACGGCGGCGATCGCGGCCGGCGTGTAACGGGGGATCACGTGGGCCAATTCTATTCGGTGGCGGACTCCGAACCGAGTTTGGAGAGGAGAGTTCAAATTGGGCGAGCGCCACAGCTCCCATGAGACACCCCGACTGGTCACCTATACTGGCCGGCGCCCATCCGACCTGATCAGCCAGCACGCTCGAGGGGGTGGCCGACCGCGCGTGTCCGCAGACCGCCGCCGTTGACATGAGCTGCCCCGTAACCTCCCAACCCGCCGATCCGTTCACCAGGCACACACGCCTGGGGATGAGAGTCGTGCGATGACCCTGCCCCGGGCCTATGAGGATCAGCTGGTCGAGCGTGCCAAGACGGACGCCGACGCTTTCGGGGAGTTGTACGACCACTACTTCGGTCAGATCTACCGGTTCGCCTACAGCCGGACCAGAGACCAGGACGCCGCTGAGGAGGTCACCCAGGAGGTCTTCATGAAGGCACTCCGGGCCATGCCGCGCTACCGGCCCTCCGGGCATCCGTTCAGCTCGTGGCTGTACCAGATCAGCGCCAACGCCATCGCCGACCACTTCCGTCAGCGGCGGCCGCAGGCGAGTCTCGACGCGGCCATCGAGATCGCCGACCCGACCCGTCCGGTGGCGGAGAGGGTGGTCGAGTCGGCCGAGGCCGCACGCGTCTGGGCGGCGATCGACGGTCTCCCGGAGCAGCAGCGGACCGCCATGACCCTGAAGCTCGGAGAGGACCTCAAGCTGGCCCAGATCGGCGAGATCATGGGCAAGAGCGAGGGCGCCGTCAAGCTGCTGGTCCATCGCGGCATGATCGGCGTCCGGCAGCGCCTGGGCGTCTCCGCGGTCGCCGGAGAGACCCTGTGAGCGAGCGCCGCGACCGCTTCGACGCCGAGCTCTCCGAGCTGTTCGGCGAGGATCCCGACCTGCTCCGGCTCGCTCAGGCGGTCCGCGAGAGCCGGCCCGACCCGGATCTCGACCCGAGGTTCCCGCCCATCCTCCGCGCCCGGCTCATGGCTGAGGCGCGCACCGTCCTTGCCCCCCGGCACACCCTCCAGCCCCGGGGAGCTCCCCGCCGGCTGGCGATCTGGGGCAGCTTCGGAGCCGCAGCGGCCCTGGCGGCGGCGGTGGTGGTGGTGGTGGTGGCGCTCACGGGTGGCACCGCGCCACCGGGCCGGCTGGCCGTGGTGGCGTCCAACGTGAGCCACCGGCAGGCGGTCGACCCCCACCAGGCCATCACCCTCAGCTTCAACGAGCCGCTCAGCCCGCAGAGCGAGGCCGCGGTGGTCAGTGCGCTCAAGATCCAGCCGGCCACCCAGGTGACGGTCGCTTGGCAGAGCGCCGAGACCCTGGTGGTCACGCCCATCCACCCCCTTGCCGCCGACACCGACTACCAGGTCACGATCCCCAAGGCGGCGATCCAGAACGCGGGCGGCCAGACACTCGCCTCCAACGTGACGATCGAGTTCGGCACCCAGGCGGTGGCCACGCCCGGCCCGACGGCATCGCCGGTGCCGGCGCTCGAGCCGGCGACCGTGGGGCCGGCCGCGGGCGACGGACTGGCCTTCTGGGGCCCGGATGACGCTCCCGGGGTGACCGACTCCAGCGCCGGACAGCCGGCGCCGATCCAGACCCCGAACGCCTCCCCCGCGTTCACGGCCACTCCCCAGCCCTCGCCGGCCGGCTCTCCCGCTGCATCGCCGCTCAACGCCACCCCCTCGCCTTCGAACGCCGCTGCGACCGCTCCCACCCCCGCACCGGTCGAGGGTGCGGTCTACTTCCCCGCGGACCAGGCCCCCGTGGCGCTCAGCGGCCTGCCGTCCACGGCGGTGGCGGTGTCGCCCGACGGCCTGTATGTGGCCCTTGCCGTCTCCCAGGCGGACGGCACCAGCGCGATCGTGGTGGAGAATCCCGACGGCAGCTCGGCGAGCCGCGTCTGGCCGTCGGAGTCCAGCGCCGGCGCTCTGGTGACGGCCCTTTCCTGGGATGGCACCAACCGGATCGTCTTCGTGACCCACGACGGCATCCACGCCGTGGACCTGGACGACCGTTCGTCTCAGCTCTACCAGTTCCCGGTGGGAGGCTCGGCGTCCGGCGTGGTGCTCGCGGCCGGTGGCCAGGCCGCCTTCCTCCCCGCGGCCGATGTCGCCGGCCAGGCGGGGCCAGGGGCGACCGCGTCCCCGTCCGCCTCGTTCACGTCCCCGTCCGGGGCCGCCTCACCGACCACCTCCCCTGCCTCGGCGACGCCGGCCGCCCCGTACGTGCCGACCGCGGAGGACGGATGGCTGGTCACGCTCCCGACCAATGGCGGCCAGGTGCCGGCCCCGACCCGGCTCGCCGGGAGCGTGAGCGGGGTGGTGACATTCAGCGCCGCCGGGGATGAGGTGGCGTGGGTGGACGTGAGCGGCAGCACCTCCACCGTCCTGGAGGCGCCGGTCAGCGACCCGACCACCATCACACCGGTCTCCGGTGCGCCCGCCGAGGGGATCGGGGAGCTGGCGCTGGACGCCCACGGGGCCACCATCGCCTACGCCCTCGACCCCGGCGGGATCGAGGTCGAGACCGCGAGCGGGACGGTGTTGGGCACCACCCCGGACGAGTCCAGCTCGCTGGCCTTCTCCACCGACGGGACCCGGCTTGCCTTCGTGGCCGCCGGGAGTCTCGACGTGGCCCAGGTCCAGACCGCCTCGGCGCCGCCGGGGACCACCTCGCTCTGCGAGGACGCGGATCAGGTGCTGACCCGATTTGTGGGCAGCCAGGTCGCCCACGACCAGGCCGGCATGGCCACGCTGACCTCCCCCGGAGCCCCGCCGGCCGGCACGCTGACCCCCTCGTCGATCGAACGCGGATACGTCATCGGCTCGAGCTGCGCGGCGGCGAGCGCGACCAGCGGGCCCACCCTCACCGCCTCGGCCCGGCTCATCGTGGATCCAACCCCCACCTCTCCCGGTCAGATCACCGACGAGACCGTCGTGCTCGGAGAGACCGACGGCGGGTGGCTGGTCACGGGACTCACCGTGCCTCCCCTCCATACCCAGGGCAGCGGGCCCCATGTCCTCAGCGTCAGCGCGACGCCGCCGGTCGCAGGGGCGGTCAACCCGGAGAGCGTCGTGACGGTCACCTTCGACTCCGACCTGGAGGCCTCGAGCGTCGGTGCCACCTCCCTCTGGCTGGAGACGGGGGACGGGCAGACCCTCGTCCTGGTCAGCCCGCCGACCTACGACCCCGACACCCGTGAGGCGACCCTGATCGTGTCCGGCTCGCTCCCCGCCGGCACGGAGGTGGTCGTCGGCACCTCGCTCGCGGACATCGACGGCGGTCATCCGGCAGCCGGCGCCACCTACCCGGTTGGCGGTTAGCTCACCGACACCGCGGCCGCGATGGCCGCCACACGGGCGGGGTCGCGGAGCAGGCGGTCGTACCGCTTCCTCCGCTCCTCCCACGCCCGGGCCGCGGGCACCAGCTCGGGGTGGTCCTCGATGAAGTGCGTGGTGTACTCGCCGGCACGGAAGTCGGGGGAGTCGAGGATGGCAAGGTGGAAGGCGATGTTGGTCTGGATGCCGGTGATCGCGTACTCGATCAGCGCACGGCGCATCCGTCCGATGGCCAGCTCGCGGGTCGGGCCCCAGACGATCAGCTTGGCGATCATCGGGTCGTAGCTGGGCGAGACCATCCCCGGCCCGGCGAGCGCTGCATCGACCCGGACCCCGGGGCCGGAGGGCTCGTGGTAGCCGGTGACCCGGCCCGGCGAGGGCATGAAGCCGTTGGCGTAGTCCTCGGCATTGATCCGGCATTCGATGGCGTGGCCCCGTGGCACCAGTTCCTCCTGGCGGAGCTGGAGGTGCTCCCCGGCGGCGATCCGCAGCTGCTCGACGACGAGGTCCACGGAGTACACGGCCTCAGTGACCGGATGCTCGACCTGCAACCGCGTGTTCATCTCCAGGAAGAAGTACTCGCCCTTCGAGTAGATGAGCTCCACGGTGCCGGCGTTCACGTAGCCG
>PLAK01000104.1 GCA_003134115.1 Candidatus Changshengia sp. | reverse complement strand
GCCAAGGAGAAGCCCCAGGAGGGGATCATCGAGGCGGTCGGCAGTGGCAAGTACAACGAGCGCACCGGCGAGCGGATCAAGCTCGACGTGGCGGTCGGTGACCGGGTGATGTACGCGAAGTACGCCGGCAGCGAGGTCAAGATCGACGATGTCGACTACCTCATCCTGTCCGAGAAGGACATTCTCGCCGTCGTCCAGGTCAAGGCCTGAGCCGGAGGCCGCCCTGGTGCGCGGCGTGATGGCGGCAGGGCCCGCCCACGGTCGCGCCGCCGTCGCCCGTCAAAGGAGCTGAGAGAGCATGCCTGCCAAGCAACTACGATTCGACACCGAGGCGAGGCAGCTGCTCCGCCACGGCGTGGACGCGGTGGCCGATGCCGTCGCGGTGACCCTCGGCCCGCGCGGGCGTTCGGTGGTCCTGGACAAGAAGTTCGGCGCGCCGCTCGTCACCACGGATGGGGTCACCATCGCCCGTGACCTCGATTTCAAGGACCACTTCGAGAACATGGGAGCCCAGCTCCTCCGCGAGGTCGCGGTCAAGACCAACGACCTCGCCGGCGACGGCACCACCACCGCCACCGTGCTGAGCCGGGCGATGATCGACGAGGGGCTGCGCCTGCTCGGCGCCGGCGCCTTCCCGGTCGAGCTGCGCCAGGGGATGCTGGCCGCCGCCGAGGCCGCCGCGGTCGCGGTGCGTCAGCGGTCCCATCCCGTCGACACCAATGAGGACATCCGCCGCATCGCCACCATCAGCGCGGACGACGCCGAGATCGGCGAGATGCTCGCCGACGCGTTTGCCAAGGTGGGCAAGGAGGGCGTCGTCACCGTCGAGTCGGCGGACGGTATCGAGACCACCGTTGAGGTGGTCGAGGGCATGCAGCTCGACCGCGGCTACGTCTCCGCGTACCTGGTCACCGACCAGAAGGAGATGGTCGCCGAGCTCGACCACCCGGCCATCCTCATCACCGACTCCAAGATCAGCGCCGTCCGGGACCTGCTCCCGGTCCTCGAGCTGGTGGCCGGGGCCAAGCGGCCCCTGCTCATCGTGGCCGAGGACGTCACCGCGGAGGCGCTCGCCACCCTCGTCGTCAACCGCATGCGCGGCACGCTCACCGCGGTCGCCATCAAGGCCCCCGGCTTCGGCGANNCGGCGACCGCCGCAAGGCGATGCTCCAGGACCTGGCCGTCCTCACCGGGGCGACCGTGGTCAGCGAGGAGGTCGGCATCCGGCTGGACGGGGTCAGCGCCCCCCACCTCGGCACGGCCGACCGGGTCACCGTCACCAAGGACGACACCACGGTGGTGGGCGGCGGTGGCGATCGCAAGGCCATCGACGGCCGCTGCGAGGAGATCCGCCAGCAGATCGAGGAGACCGACTCCGATTGGGACCGGGAGAAGCTGCAGGAGCGGCTGGCCCGGCTGGTCGGAGGGGTCGCCCAGATCAAGGTGGGGGCCGCCACCGAGGTGGAGATGAAGGAGCGCAAGGCACGCGTCGAGGACGCTCTCCACGCCACCCGCGCCGCCCTCGAGGAGGGCTGCGTCGCCGGTGGAGGCGTTGCCCTGATCCGGGCCCGCGATGCCATCGACGCGCTCAAGCTGGACGGAGACGCCCTCGCCGGGGCGCGCGTCGTCCGCCAGGCGCTCTCCGCACCGCTCAAGCAGATCGCGGCCAACGCCGGGCTGGAGGGCGCGGTGGTGGTCAACAAGGTCGTCGAGCTGAGCGGGGACGACGGCTTCGACGTGGTCACCGAGGAGTATGGAAACCTCGTCGAGCGCGGCATCATCGACCCCACCAAGGTCGTGATCACCGCCCTCACGTCGGCCACCTCGATCGCCACCATGATCATGACCACCGAGGCCCTCATCGCCGACGCCCCCGAGCCCGAGGACGAGGACGAGGAGGGATCGGGCCACTCCCACGGTGGTGGCGGTGGCGGCGGGTTCGGCGGTGGTGGCTTCGGCGGCGGCGACGACGAGATGGACTTCTAGGCGGGCGCCGATCGATCAGCCCGGTGGGCTGAGGGCGCGCAGCACGCAGAACTCGTTGTCCTCGGGATCCGCCATGACCACCCAGGTCACCTCTCCCTGGCCGATGTCCTTCTCACGGGCCCCCAAGCCGATGAGGCGCTCCACCTCTGACCGCTGGTCATCGGGACGGAGGTCGAGGTGGACCCGGTTCTTCACGGACTTGGCCTCCGGCACCTGGAGGAAGAGGATGTCGGGCGAGCCGTCCCCGGGCTCCAGCCACCACTCGCCGTCCTCATGACTCTGGAGCGGGAGGTCCAGGGCGGCGCTCCAGAACCGGCCGACCAGCTCGGGGTCGCGGCAGTCCATGACGACGCATTGCCAGCGGAGAGGCATCGGTCGAGTCTAACCCCCGTCCCCCGGCCCGGCGGGCGCCCCGGGTGTGCGCCACGCACGCCGCCGCGTACAGTTGCGCCCGTGCTGACCGTGGAAACGCCCCGGCTCCTCTTCACCTCGACCCCGACCTCGGTGATGCGCAGTCGGCTCACCGTCTCGGACTTCCTCGCCGAGGTCGAGGTCGGCCGCTGCGAAACCGCCGGCCCGGAGGGCCGTCTCACCGTCCACTTCCCCGAGGAGTGGCCCGGGGAGGACGCCCTCCGGATGTTCCCCATCTGGCTCGCCCGCCGCGAGCGGTCCGCCGATACGGGGCCCTGGTGCGACGGGGTGGTGGTGCGCCGTGAGGATCACCTGGCGGTGGGGAGCATGGGCTTCAAGTCGCCCCCGGACGCGACCGGTACCGTCGAGATCGGCTACGCCGTCAACCGCTCCCTGTGGAGGCGTGGCTACGCCACCGAGACGGTGGAGGCCATCGTCACCTGGGCCCTTACCCGGCCCGAGGTGCGCCGCGTGACCGCCGAATGCCTGGAGAGCAACCCCGCCTCGGCGCGGGTGCTGACCAAGAGCCGGTTCCTGCAGGTGGGGAGGCGCCCCAGCGTGGAGGGTGAGCTGCTGCTCTGGGAGTGCCGGGCGCCGGTGGCGAGGCACGACCGCCCCGCGCCGGAGAGGGCCCGGATCGCCGGCGAGCCCGCCGGGCAGGCGTAGCCCTGTGTGCGGCATCTGCGGCTTCACCGGCCGCCGCGACCCCGCCCTGCTCCGGGCCATGGCGGCCTCGATCCGGCATCGCGGTCCCGACGATGACGGCTTCTTCGAGACCGACGGTGCCTCGCTCGGCTTCCGCCGCCTGGCCATCATCGACCTCGACACCGGCGCTCAGCCGATGTCGACGGACGGCGACCGCCTCCACATCGTCTTCAACGGCGAGATCTACAACTACCGCGAGCTGCGCACGGAGCTGGAGGCGGAGGGGCGGCGGTTCAGCACCAGGAGCGACACCGAGGTCGCCCTGCAGGCGTACGCGCAGTGGGGCGCGGCGGCCTTTCAGCGGTTCAACGGCATGTGGGCGATCGCCCTCCTGGACCGCCGCGGTGCAGAGACAGAGCTGGTCCTCTGCCGCGATCACTTCGGCATCAAGCCGCTCTTCTACGCGGCGCACGACGAGCGCGTGGTCTTCGCCTCGGAGATCAAGGCCATCCTCGAGGACCCGACATTCCCCCGCAGGGTCGACGAGCAGCAGCTCTACGAATACCTCCGCTTCGGCCTCTACGACCACAACGACCTCACCTTCTTCTCCGGGATCCGCCAGGTGGCGGCCGGCGCCTACGTCACCGTCGACCCGGCCGGCGGCACCCGGGAGACCCGGTACTGGACGCCGAGGCTGAGCGAGGACGCGGACCCGGACCCGAAGGAGTTCCTCCGCCTCTTCACGCGCGCGGTCGAACGCCGCCTGGTCGCCGACGTGCCGGTCGGCACCTGCCTTTCGGGAGGCCTCGATTCCTCCTCCATCGTCTGCGTGATGGACCGGCTGCTCGCCCAGCACGTGCCCGACTCGGTCTCGCTGGGCGACCGTCTCAAGACCTTCTCGGCGGTCTTCCCCGGCGACCCCATCGACGAGCGGCGCTACGCCGAGGCGGTGCTGGCGGTCACCTCCGCCGACCCGACCTGGGTGCAGCCGACCTCGGAGCAGTGGCTCGCCGAGCTGGAGACCTGGGTCTGGCACGCCGAGGAGCCGATGATCACCACCGCGCCCTACGCGATGTGGTCGGTGATGCGCGCCGCCAGTGAGAAGGTCACCGTCCTCCTCGACGGCCAGGCCGGTGACGAGCTGCTCGGCGGCTACGTCCCCTACCAGTACGTCTATCTCCGCCAGCTGCTCCGCGAGCACCGCTACCGCGAGTTCGCCGCGGAGTCGGCGAAGGCGCGGGACACCGTCGGCCGGCTGGCCCGCCGCCGGCTCTGGGAGGGGCGTCACCAGGTCGATGTGGGCTCGCTGCTCCGCCCCGCGTGGACCCGGGGGAAGAAGCGGCCTGACGACCCCCGCGTCCAGGACGATCTCAAGAAGCGGCTGCTCCAGGACCTCACCACCTTCTCGCTCCCCTCCCTGCTTCGCTACGAGGACCGCAACTCGATGGCCCACTCCATGGAGTCGCGGCTTCCCTTCCTCGACCAGGAGCTGGTGGAGTGGATCCTCCGGCTGCCCGCATCGGCGATCGTCTCGGGGGGGTGGTCGCGGCGCATCCTGCGCGAGGCGATGCGGGGCGTCCTGCCGGAGACGGTCCGCGAGCGGCGGCGCAAGATCGGTTTCACCACGCCCGAGTTCCGCTGGTTCCGCCAGCAGCGCTCGTCGATCCAGTCGCTGATGCGGTCGCCCTCCTTCCAGTCACGGCCCTATTGGGACGCGGACGCGGTCGCCGACGCCTTCCGCGTCGCCTGCGTCGGGGGCAGCGAGGAGTCGCTCTTCTTCTGGCGCACCGTCAACGTCGAGCTCTGGCTGCGGGTGTACTTCGAGGGCGGGGCCCACGGCTCCGCGTCCGGCCCCACGCCGGGCAGCTCGTACTCCTTCACCGCCCAGGGCGACCGGGCGGCGGGGGCGGCCCTCGGCGCCGAGCGGCTGGTGGCCGCCGCCCACCCCAACCCCGGCCGCCACCTGATCATCCGCAGCTCCGGCCGGCCCTGGGCGCGCATCCCTCTCCGCGCCGAGCTGGTGCGCAACCGGGACGACCTGGGCGCGGCGGTGGCGGTTGCCCTGGAGAAGGCGCGGGCCCTCGGCATCGGCCTGGAGCCCGGCGACGTGGTCGCCATGAGCGAGAAGGTGGTCGCCATCACCCAGGGGCGCTCCTTCCCCATGGACGAGATCCGGGTCACCCCGCTCGCCCGGCTGCTCTCCCGCTTCGTCAGCCGGGTCCCGATCGGCATCGGCCTGGGCAGGCCGCAGACCATGCAGCTCGCCCTGGAGGAGGCGGGGGCACCGCGCATCCTCCTCGCCGCCGCCTGCGCCGCCGTCACCCGCCCCTTCGGCGTCCGCGGTGTCTTCTACCGGGTGGCCGGATCCCGGGTGTCGGCCATCGACGGCCCGACCGCCTACACCCTCCCTCCCTACAACACCCACGCCAGCAAGGCGCCGAGCGACCCGGACGGGGTCGCCGCGCGGATGAGCCGGACCCTCAGCCAGAAAGCCGGGGTGGATATCGCCGTCGCCGTCGTCGACACCAACGATCTGGCCGCCGATGTCCTCGGGGCGAGCGCAGGGGTCGACCGCACCGCGGTCAGCCGGGTGCTCGCCGACAATCCGATGGGCCAGACCGGGGAGCAGACCCCCTTCTGCATCCTCCGGCGGCTCGCGTAACACGCTGTAGGATTCGCGCCGACCGTCTCCGACATCGGCTCCTGAAGCGTGACCAGGACGCGACCTGTCCGTAGTCTGTGACACGAAGGTGACGGTTACTCTGTTCGCGCCGATGTTCGAATCTGGCGCACTCCACGTCGCCACCCCCTACACCCCTGCTTCGCAGCGGTCTGATCGCCTCGCCGTGCGGGGCGTGACGGCCGCGTGGACAGCCGGGGCGGCGGTCCTGATCGTCGTCGGGATGTGGCTCCAGCACTCCCGGCTGGATCTCGCCTCGACGATCCCGCTGATCCTCCTGGTGCTGGCCGCTCTGGCGCTCGCGCTGCCCCTGGAGCGCGTCCCCGATCGCGGTCAGGCGGTGGCGGCGTGCTGCGCCATCCTCCTGGTGCTCAGCCTCGAGCTGATCTTCCGGATCCGGGCGGTCGGCATCGCCGCCCTGGTCACCCTGCCCCTCGCGGTGCTGGCCCTTCGCCACGATGGCAGGGCTCTGAGCGTCGGCATCGCCCTCGCTCTCGCCGAGGGCTTCATCTCGCTGGCGGTCGTCCGCGACCCCTATCTGGTGGTGGCCACCCTGACCGCGATCGTCGGCGGCGTCACGGTCAGGGCGCTGAGCGGTCATGGCGCCGACCGGGCACGATTCGACTCGGTCGCGTACACGGACTTCCTCACCAACTGTCCCAATCGCCGGGCTCTCCACGCCGAGCTGCCGCATCGGCTGGAGGCGGCACGGCATCGGGAGACCTCGCTCGCCCTCGCCGTCATCGACCTGGACAGGTTCGGCTCCTTCAATGAGGACTGGGGCCACGCCGCCGGCGACCGGCTGCTCACCGACGTGGCCACCGTGCTCCGGTTCACCCAGCGGAGCGACCCCGACTCCGCCGGTCTCTCGTACCTCGCCCGGGTCGGCAACGACGAGTTCGCGGTCGTCCTGGAGCGTCTCACCACGACCGGCGTCGCCGATGTCGTCCGCGACGTGGAGACCGACCTCCCCGCCGGCTGCACCGTCAGCGTCGGGATCGCCTTCTGGGATCGCCAGGAGACCGCCGACGACCTCATGAACCGCGCCCTGCGCGCCCTCTCGGCCGCCGGCAAGGCCATGGGAGGGGGCCGCGTCGTCGTCGACGAGGGCGCCGGGTCGCGAGCCGGCAGCTGGCTGGAATCCGTCCCCGCCATCGTCGCCCGCAAGGAGATCGAATCCGTCTACCAGCCCATCCGCGACCTCAGCTCCGGGCGCCTGATCGGCTATGAGGCGCTCGCCCGGCCCACCGGGGCGCCCAACGAGACCGAGGTCGAGGGGATGTTCGCCGCCGCCCGCCGCCTGGGCGTCTCCCGCGAGCTGGAGACCCTCTCCCAGGTCTCGGCGATGAGCGGCGCCCATCGCCTGCTCGCCAGCGGCGGCTCGCTCTTCATCAACATCAGCGTCGGAGCCTTCACCGACCCCGACCATGACCTCGACGTGATCCTCGGGCACCTCCACGACGCGGCCCTGCGGCCGACCCAGATCGTCCTCGAGGTCAACGAGCAGATCACCCGCTTCGGGCGCTTCGCCGAGGCGTGCGCCCGCTACCGGCGCGCCGGCTTCCGTTTCGCGATGGACGACGTCGGCGAGGGCCTGTCCACCATCGAGGCGATCGCGGTCGTCCGTCCGGAGTTCATCAAGGCTGCCAAGAGCCTGGTCGTCAGCGCCGACGAGGCCGGCTCCGCGGCGGTCATACGCGGGCTGGTGGAGGTCGCTCGCAGCCTGGGCGGCGAGATCATCGCCGAGGGGCTCGAGACCCGAGAGGATTGTGCCCGCATGCTCGGACTGGGCGCCGCCCTGGGGCAGGGCTGGGCGCTGGGCACCCCGAAGCGGCTGCGCGACGTGCTCGCCGCCCGGGGCGGCGAGGATGCGGCCCCCGAGGGCGCGCACGGCACCGACGGGCCGGAGCGGGCCCGTCCCGTCCTCGTCCCCCGCACGATCTGACCCCGGCGCCCGCCGCGACGCGGAACAGGAGCATGGGCGAGATCTCGCGGGGCAGTCGCGCCATCCTCTTTCCCCGTGACTTGTTCGGGTTCTACGGATTCGGCTAACTGGACGTCGCGGCCGAGGGCGTCACCATTCGATGGAGCGGACCGCTGTTCCACGCGATTGATGAGCATCACCCCTGGGGCGAGGTGGCCAGGGCCAAGGTCCGCGGTCATTGGTTCAGTTTCCGGCTCCTCACGCAACGCCCGGCTCTGACCGCATTCGTGCTTCGGCCGCGGCGGGCGCGGGAGGCATTGGAGCGCTGGGCCGCCCCCAATGGGGTGCCCGTAACCGGGTGAGGCTCCCCCCAAACGTAGAATCCCCCACGTGGTTGCCGAGGCCGACGCGCTGCTCGCCGCCCTCAACCCGGCCCAGCGCGAGGCGGTGGAGGCCCCTGACGGCCCCCTCCTGATCTTCGCGGGCGCCGGCAGTGGCAAGACCCGGGTGCTCACCCATCGCATCGCCTACGTCATCGCCGCCCGCGGTGTGCGTCCCCAGGAGATCCTGGCGGTAACCTTCACCAACAAGGCGGCGCGGGAGATGCGCGGCCGGGTGGAGAAGCTGCTCGGCTCCGACATCAGCGGGATGTGGCTGGGGACCTTCCACTCCGTGGGCGCCCGCATCCTCCGCCGGGATGGCGACGCGATCGGCATCCCCGCCAACTTCGTGATCTACGACGAGGCCGATCGGCTCGCGGCCATGCGCCGGGCGATGCAGACGACCGGCGTCGACGACAAGCGCCTAGCCCCCACCAAGGTCGTGCACGTGGTGAGCGCGGCCAAGAACGAGCTGCTCAACGCGGCGGCCTTCGCCACCCGGGCGAGCGGCTACCTCGAGGTCGAGGCCGCCCGCATCTACCGCGCCTACGAGGCCGAGCTGGCCGCGGCCGGGGCTCTCGACTTCGACGACCTGCTGATGCGCACCGTCTTCCTGCTCCAGGACGTCCCCCCGGTGTTGGAGCATTACCGCCGGCGCTGGAGCCACCTCTTCGTCGACGAGTACCAGGACACCAACCACGCCCAGTACCTGATGGTGTCACTCCTGGCCGCAACGCATCGCAACCTGACGGTTGTGGGCGATGACGACCAGTGCCTGGCGGCAGGAACCCTTGTGAGTATGGCTGACGGCTCGCGCAGGTCGATCGAAGAGATCCGGCCAGGGGACATGGTCTCTTCGGCCGGCGGGAGCGGCANNGGGGTCGCGAGCTGGTCAGCACCCCCGAGCACATCCATTTCGCCGGGTACCGGCCCGAAGTGTCTCCCGACAGCAGCCGCCGCAACATCGTGGTCACCCTCTGCGCTGATCGACGCGGTGCGACTCCCATGCACCTGATCGCAGTGAGGGGGAACGACGAGAAGGGCGCCGAGATCATCCGCGGGCTGGGCCTTCGTGTCCGTCCTGCTCACGCCAACTCGCCCCGGAGCTGGCGGTACGAGACGGTGTTCAAGGATATGGCCACTCTCATGCAGACCGCCACCCGGCTGGCGGACGCCCTGAACGGGGTCATCGTGATGAAGGGGCGGTTCGGGATCAACGGTGGCACCGATCGGGAGTCCAACTCGCTCCCCGCCACCCGTGCCGACTCTGTGCTCCCCGGGATGACGGTTTTCGACGAGAGCTGCGGATACGACATCGTCGTTGACGTGGAGCGCATCACGGGGCGCGCGCGGGTGTTCGACCTCGACGTCGAGCACACCCACAACTTCATCGCCAACGGCCTCATCACCCACAACTCCGTCTANNGCCGACATCCGCAACATCCTGGAGTTCCAGAAGGACTTCCCCGACGCGCACGTCGTGACCCTGGAGCAGAACTATCGCTCCAGCCAGCCCATCCTCGACACCGCCCACGCCGTGATCCGGGTCAATCAGGATCGTGCCGCCAAGCGGCTCTGGACCGAGCGCGGCGGCGGCGAGCCGGTCCGGCTGATCCCCGTCTACGACGAGCAGGAGGAGGCGCTCACGGTCTGCGGCGAGATCGAGAGGCTGATCGGCAATGAGTCGTATTCGCTCTCCGATTTCGCCGTCCTCTACCGGACCAATGCGCAGTCGCGCGCCTTCGAGGACGTCCTCCTCCGCCGCGGCATCCCCTACCGCCTGGTGGGCGGTCTCCGCTTCTACGAGCGCAAGGAGGTGAAGGACGTCCTCGCCTACCTCCGCCTGGTCGCCAACCCCCGCGACCCTGTGGCCTTCGGCCGGATCGTCAACGTCCCCCGGCGCAAGATCGGGGATCGCAGCGTGGCCGAGCTGGAGCGGATCGCGCGCAAGCGCAGGATCTCGCCCTTCGAGGCCGTGGAGCACGTGGGGGAGGAGGCCGAGCTGGGGCCGGCCGCGCTCCAGGCGCTCTCCGGCTTCGGCAAGCTCATTGCCGGCCTGGGTGAGCAGAGCCTCCGCCTCCCCGTGCCCCGTCTCCTGGAGCGGATCGTCGAGGAGACCGGCTACCAGTCGATGCTCCGGGACGGCACCCCCGAGGGGGAGGAGCGCTGGGCCAACGTGACCGAGCTGGTCGGCTACTCGGAGGAGTACGAGGACGTGCCGCCCCCCGACGGCCTCCACCAGTTCCTGGAGAACGTCGCGCTGGTCTCCGACGTGGACAGCCTGGACGACACCAAGAGCGGTGTCACCCTGATCACCCTCCACCAGGTCAAGGGCCTGGAGTTCCCGGTCGTCTTCCTGGCGGGAATGGAGGAGGGGCTGCTGCCTCACATCCGGGCGCTGGAGGAGGGCGACGAGGGGATCGCCGAGGAGCGCCGCCTCACCTATGTCGGGGTGACCCGGGCCCAGCAGCGCCTCTACCTCCTCCACGCCTTCCGCCGCCACCTCTACGGGAGCGCCCAGACCGCCCAGGCATCCCGCTTCCTGGCCGACATCCCGCCCGAGATGCTCACCGTGGTGCGCCGGCCGGGAGGGCCGCCGGTGACCGCGCCCCGCCGGCCGGGAGCGGTCCGCGAGGCCGTCCACGCCCAGGCGGTGCGGGCCAATCCGGTCGAGATCGCGCCCCAGCGCTACTCGGCGGGGATGCGCGTCGAGCACCCCAAGTACGGGGCCGGCACCATCCTCAAGAGCACCATGACCCGCGCCGGCGAGGAGGTGGTGATCCGCTTCGACGATGCCGGGATGAAGATCTTCGCGGTCGCCGACGCCAAGCTCTTCCCGGCTGGCGGCTGATTGGGGGTAACGCCCGCCAGTGACCATTCCTGCGTACTCCGACCCGTCGAGACCCGTGGACGACCGTGCCGACGACCTGCTCGAGCGCATGAGCATCGACGAGAAGCTGGCTCAGCTGGGCGCCGTGCGCTTTCCCGACCTGATCCAGGACGGCCACTTCGACAGGGAGATCGCCCTCCGCGTCATCCCCCACGGGATCGGCCAGGTGACGCGCATCGGCGCCACGACCGGCCTTGAGCCGGAGCAGAGCGCGGAGCTGGTCAACGAGATCCAGCGGGCGGTCGTGGAAGGCACCCGCCTGGGCATCCCGGTGGTCGTCCATGAGGAGTCCCTGGCCGGCTACTGCGCCCGGGGGGCGACCGTCTTTCCCCAGGCTCTCGGCCTGGCCTGCAGTTGGGACCCAGCCCTGATCGAAGAGGTCGCGGGGGCCGTGCGCCGCCAGCTGCTCGCCGTCGGGGCGCGCCACAGCCTGGCCCCCGTGCTCGACATTGCCCGAGACCCGCGCTGGGGACGGTTGGAGGAGACCTACGGGGAGGACCCCGTCCTGGTGGGCACCCTGGGAGCCGCCTACGTGCGGGGCCTGCAGACCGGCGACCTGTCCGGCGGGGTCCTGGCCACGGGCAAGCACTTCCTTGCCCACGGGCTATCGGAGGGGGGGCGCAACCATGGCCCGGTGCAGGTCGGGCAGCGGGAGCTGCGCGAGGTGTACGCGGAGCCGTTCGCAGCGGCCATCCGGGAGGCCGGCCTGGCCACCGTCATGAGCTCGTACAGCTGCGTCGACGGACTGCCCGGCAGTGGGTCCGCGGAGCTGCTCACCGATCTTCTGCGCGGGGAGCTGGGCTTCGACGGGATGGTGGTGGCCGACTACTTCGCCGTGGCGCTGCTCGCCGGCTACCACCGGGTCGCCGCCGATCGGGCCGAGGCCGCGATCAGGGCGATCACCGCCGGGCTGGACCTGGAGCTGCCCGCCCTCGACTGCTTCGGCGAGCCGCTGAAGGCGGCGCTTGCCGCCGGGCGGGTGCCCGCGTCCGCGGTGGATGCCGCCGTCCGCCGGGTGCTCATCAGCAAGCTGCGCCTGGGGCTGTTCGAGTCGCCGTATGTCGACCCCCGCGGCGTCAGGGCGGTGTTCGAGGATCCAGCCAACGTGTCGCTGGCCCGGGCCGCCGCCACCAAGGCCATCGTCCTGCTGACCAACGACGGCGTCCTCCCCCTCTCCGGGTCGATCCGCAAGCTGGCGGTGATCGGGCCGGCCGCCGACGACCGCCGGCTGCTCCAGGGCGACTACCACTACCCAGCCCATCAGGACGTGCTCCTCGACCCCGCGAGCACCGTGGCAGGCGAACCGGAGCCGACCGTCGGGTTCTCCGGTCTCATGCAGCTTCCCAGCGGGAACGGCGCCTTCCAGCCCGGCCCCTACTACACCGACCACGTCACGCCGCTGCGGGGGCTCCGCGACGTCCTCGGCCCGACGAGCGCGATCGTGCATGAGAGGGGGTGCGACCTGACTGGCGACGACCGCAGCGGCTTTGCTGCCGCGGTGGTGGCGGCGGCCGCCGCCGATGTCGCCGTCGTCGTTCTGGGCGGTCGGTCCGGACTCGACCGGGAGTCCACCGTCGGCGAGGCCCGCGACGCCACCGACCTCCGCCTCACCGGCCTGCAGGAGGAGCTGGCCGTGGCCGTGGCCGCCACCGGCACGCCCACCGTCGTGGTCGTGATGAGCGGCCGGGCGCACGTGCTGACGGGGGTGGTGGACGCCGCCTCCGCGCTCGTCGCCGCCTGGCCCCTCGGGGAGCAGGGAGGCAACGCTCTGGCCGATGTCCTGACCGGGAGAGTCGAGCCGGGCGGGAGGCTGCCCCTCAGCCTTCCCCGGGCCCCGGGCCAGATCCCCATCTACCACAGCCAGCGTTCTGGCGGCGCCCGCTCCATGTTCTACGACGACTACACCGACTGCTCCCACACGCCCCTCTTCTGCTTTGGCCACGGGCTGGGATACACCACGTTCGATCAGTCGGAGCTCACCGTCACCGCCACCGACACGCTCTCACCCATGTCCGTCCAGCTGACCGTGACCAACACCGGCGCCCGAGCCGGCGAGGAGGTGGTGCAGCTCTACGTGTCGGACCTGGTCGCGTCGGTGGCGCGCCCGGAGCTGTCTCTCATCGGATTCGTCCGGGTCGCCCTGGGCGCGGGGCAGCGCCGCCGGGTCCGCTTCGACGTCCACCCCAGCCGTCTGGCTTTCTACGACGAGGCCATGCGCTTCGTCGTCGAACCAGGCCAGTTCCGTTTCTCGGTCGGGGCCTCGGCGGGCGACCTCCGCCAGCGGTGCGTCGTCGAGCTGGCGGGCGGCGTGGCCGAGTACTCGCAGGCAGGCGTGGTGGCGGTGCGGGCCTCCGTGGCGGAGGCGATGGGCCACCCGGCTGAGGTGGCCGGCGGCTGACCCATCCCGTTCCAGCAACGAAAGTCCCAAGCGCGTCGGGCACCAAACGCCGTCGTCCCCCTCACCATCTCACCGGTTAAGGACACTTCTGTCCACAAGGCCCAGTGAGAGGGCGGGTGGTCCATCGCCTCTGTCCACAGGGCCCCGCGCGAGGGCGGGTGGCCGACCGCCGGCCGGCGTCGACCCGGAGCCCCGGATCAGCTGGGCGTCCGCCACCCCGGTGAGGCCGTCGTGATCAGGGTCAGTCCATCCGCGATGGGCACGATCACCGACTCGGTCCGAGGATCGGCGAGCACGTGGTCGTTGAACTCGCGGGCCAGGGCGGTGCGCCGGTCCGGCTCTCCCAGCCCGAGCACCGTCCCGTGCCGGAGCACGTTGTCGACGGCGATCAGACCGCCCGCCGCCATCCGCGGCACCAGGGCCTCGTAGTAGGCGATGTACTCGCTCTTCTCGGCGTCGATGAAGGCGAAGTCGAAGAGCGGGCCGCTGGGGAGCCGGGCCAGCGTCTCCAGCGCCGGGCCCAGGCGCAGCTCGATGCGGTCCGTGAGCCCCGCGCGCTCCCAGTAGCGGCGCGCCACCGAGGTCCACTCCTCGCTCACGTCGCAGCAGAGCAGCCGTCCCCCGGGCGGCAGCCCCTGGGCGATGCAGAGGGAGGAATAGCCGGTGAACGTCCCCACCTCGATCGCCCGTCCCGCCCCGCAGAGCCGGACCAGCATCCGGAGGAGCGCGCCCTCGTCGGGGCTGATCTGCATGTCCAGGTCGGCCCACGACCGCTCGGTCTCCGCGGTGAGCTCCGCCAGCAGCGGGTCCGCGGGTTGGGCGTGGGTGACCAGGTACTCGCTGAGGCGCGGGTCGAGGAAGGCGGAGGCGCGGGCCATCTCGCGACAAAGCTAGCAGCCCGGAGCCGCGACACCGGACAATCGGTGGACCCATGACCGAGACCCCGCCCGGCCCCCCCCCCGAGGATGCCCGACGCCGCGCTGGCGAGCTGAGCAGGGAACTGGAGCACCACGCCCACCTCTACTACGTCGCCGACCGTCCCGAGATCACCGACGCCGAGTACGACCGCCTCTTCCGCGAGCTCGTCGACCTGGAGGAGCGGTACCCGGAGCTGCAGACGGCGGATTCGCCCACCCAGCGGGTGGGCGGGGCTCCCGCGGAGGCCTTCTCCAAGTACCGGCACCGCACCCCCATGCTCTCCCTCGGCAACGCCTTCTCCCTGGAGGAGGTCGACGCCTTCCGGCGGCGCATTCAGCGGATCGTGCCCGGTGCTGACCGCTTCGTCTGCGAGCTGAAGATCGACGGGCTGGCCATGTCGCTCACCTACCGCGACGGCGAGCTGGTGACCGGGGCGACGCGGGGCGACGGGGTCGAGGGCGAGGACGTCACCGCCAACGTGCGCACCATCCGCTCCATCCCGGTCCGTCTCCGCAGCATTCCCGAGGGGCTGCCCCGCGAGTTCGAGGTGCGCGGCGAGGTGTACATGCCCAAGCCCAGCTTCGCGGCTCTCAACCAGCAGCTGGAGGAGGACGGCAAGCAGAACTATGCGAACCCGCGCAACGCCGCGGCGGGGGCGGTGCGCCAGCTGAACCCCACGGTGACCGCGAGCCGGGGTCTGCAGACCTTCATGTATCAATTGGACCCGCCCGGTCCTGCCCGCTCCCAGACCGAGGTCCTGGCCCTGCTCGGGGAGATGGGATTCCGCGTCAACCCCCAATGCCGGGAGGTGGACGGCGACGGCATCGCCGCCTACCTGGGGCACTGGCAGGACGCTCGCCACGACCTCGACTACGGGACCGACGGTGTCGTCATCAAGGTCGACCAGCGNNCCGCCCGAGGAGCGGGAGACCCGGGTGCAGGACATCCTGGTCAACGTCGGACGCACCGGGACCTGCACGCCGGTCGCCTTCCTCGAGCCGGTGCTGATCGCCGGCTCGACGGTGCAGCGCTGCACCCTCCACAACGAGGACGAGGTGGCGCGCAAGGACGTCCGCGCCGGCGACACCGTGGTCGTCCACAAGGCCGGCGACGTCATCCCCGAGATCGTCCGGGTGGTGCCGGAGAAGCGTCCCGAGGACGCCCTGCCCTGGGTGCCGCCGACCACCTGCCCGGTGTGCAGCTCCGAGCTCGTCCGCGAGGAGGGGGAGGTGGCCCGCCGCTGTGTCAATCCACTCTGTCCCGCGCAGCGCTGGGAGCGGCTCATCCATTTCGCCGGCCGCTCGTCCCTGGACATCGAGGGGATGGGCCCGATGGTCATCGCCGCCCTGATCGAGGCCGGCTACGTGGAGGACGCCGCGGACTTCTTCCAGCTGACGCGGGAGCAGGTGCTGCAGCTGGACCGCTTCGCCGACCGCTCCGCCGACAACCTGATCGCGAGCATCGCCGCCCGACGGCGGGTGCCGCTGCACCGGCTGCTCAACGCCCTCGGTGTGCCCCATGTCGGGGAGCACACGGCCCTCGTCCTGGCCAACCACTTCCGCTCGCTGGAGCGGCTCGCGGCCGCGACCGAGGAGGACCTGCTGGCAGTGGAGGGCGTCGGACCCACCATGGCCGCCGCGGTCGCCCGCTGGTTCCACGGCGAGGACGGTCGGAGGTTGCTGGCCAAGCTCGCCGAGGTCGGGGTCGAGGCGGAGACCGCGCCGGTGGTGGGGGAGGGGCCGTGGACCGGCCAGAGCTGGGTGCTCACCGGGTCTCTGGAGGCGATGTCCCGCCCCGACGCCGAGGAGCGCATCCGCCGGCTGGGCGGCAACCCCGCCTCGAGCGTCAGCCGCAAGACCCACACCGTGGTTGCCGGGCCCGGCGCCGGCTCCAAGCTGGAGAAGGCGCAGCGGCTCGGGGTCAGGGTGATCGACGAGGCGGCGTTCCTGGAGGAGCTGGCGGCCGCGGAGGGGGCGGCCTCAGGGGGCGTCTGACGGCGGGCGGAAGGCGGTCGACGTCGTCGTGCCGGGGGGCATCGGGCCGGACCTGGGATGGCGAGGGGGGTCGTCGCGTGCCCATCGATAGAAAGTTTCTATTGACATAATCAAGATAATGATAGTATCATTCGTATGATAGACAGAGTTAGATAGGTAGATGGGTTGGATCGGTCCGACTCTCAAACGGAGGACCGCCATGACCGGAGCAGTGACGCGGCGTTGGTGGGCGCTCGGCGCCATGGCCCTCGCCGTGCTCACGGTGACCCTTGACGTCACCGTGCTGACGGTCGCCCTGCCGACGCTGTCCGGCGCCCTCAAGGCTTCGGAATCGCAGCTGCAGTGGTTCGTCACCTCCTACACCCTGGCGCTGGTGGCAGGCATGCTGCCCGCCGGGCTGATCGGTGACCGATACGGACGCAAGGGACTGCTGGTCGGCGCCCTGGTTCTCTTCGCCGCCGGTTCGCTGGGCTGCGCGTACGCCCCCTCGCCCGACGTGTTCATCGCCGCTCGCGTGGTGCTGGGGCTGGCCGGAGCGGCGCTCATCGTCACCGTGCTCTCGCTTCTCACGGTGCTCTTCAGCAAGACGGAGCGGCCGCGAGCCATCGGCATCTGGGGCGCCGCCAACTTCGTGGGCCTGCCCCTCGGACCGATCGTCGGCGGGTGGCTTCTGACCAACTTCTGGTGGGGCTGGATCTTCCTGATGAACGTGCCGGTGGCGCTCCTGGCCCTGGTCGCGGTCCTGATCCTCGTGCCCGACTCCCGATCTGCTGAACGACCCGGTATCGACCTCCTCGGGGTGCTGTTCTCGAGTGCCGGCTTGGTGGCTCTCATGTACGGCGTGGTCCAGGCCGGCAGTGGCGGGTGGGGCAGCCCAAGTGCCATCGTGCCCGCCCTGGTCGGCCTGGCGGTCCTCGCCGGCTTCGTGTTCTGGGAGCGCTGGCTCTCCACCCGGCCGGGACTGCAGCCCCTGGTGGATCTGCGGCTCTTCCGATCACGCAGCTTCACCTGGGGCACAATCTGCACCGCTTTCGGCGTCTTCGCACTCTTCGGTGTGATGTTCGCGCTACCCCAATACTTTCAGGCAATCCTCCGCGTCAACCCGCAGGGCTCCGGCTTCCGTCTGCTGCCGCTGGTGGCCGGCCTGATCGTCGGTACGGTGTCGGCGGACCGGGTGGCGGGGCGGCTCGGCACCAAGCTGACCGTGGCGATCGGCTTCGCGGTGGCCGCCGCGGGCTGCTTCGTCGGCACGGGCATGACCGCGACCAGCGGCGATGGGTTCATGTCCGCCTGGACGGTCGTGGTCGGCGCCGGAGCCGGCCTGGGCTTCGCAACAGCGGCCTCGGCCGCGCTCGTCGAGGTTTCCGCTGACCGCAGCGGGGTCGCCTCCGCGCTCCTCCAGGCGGTCATCAAGCTGGGTCCCGCGTTCGGCGCCTCGATCCTGGGCAGCCTCCTCAACTCCACATACCAGGCCGGGGTGCGGGTGGCGAGCTTGTCGCCCACCTCGGCTGCGGCGGTGAAGGCGAGCGTCTTCAGCGGGATCGCGGTGGCGCAGAAGCTCGGGTCGCCGGCGCTCCTCGCCTCAGTGCGGACGTCCTTCGTCGCCGGCGTCGACGATGCGGTGCGGTTCACCGCGGGAGTCGCCGTGGCGGCCGTCGTGCTCGCCCTCCTCTTCCTCCCGAGCCACAGACGGGTCGGAGTGACGGACGCGGCCGCACCGGTCGCGACCCGGGTGGCCACGGGCGGGAGTGAGCGGTGAGCGGGGCCAGGACCGCGGGCGACCGTGACTGCGGACGACGCCGATCCAGTGGAGAGCGGCACACTTGCTGGCCCATGATCGGTCCGGAGAGGTGAAGCGTGGACACGAAGCGAGATGACAGTCCATCGCGGTTAGGCCTGCGGGAGCGCAAGCAGGTCAAGACCCGTGGCCTGCTCCAGGCGGAGGCCCTGCGCCTCTTTCGCGAGCAGGGTTACGCGGAGACTTCCGTGAACGAGATCGCGGAGGCGGTAGAGGTGTCGCCCAGCACCTTCTACCGTTACTTCCCGACCAAGGAGGACGTGGTCCTCTATGACGCCTTCGACCCCATCCTCATCGAGGCGCTGCGTGCCCAGCCCTCCGAGCTCAACCTGATCGGCGCCGTCCGAGCGGCCATGACGTCGGTGCTCGGCTCCTCGTCCGGCGCGATGGCGACCCAGATGCAGGAGCGCTCCGATCTCATGCTCGCCGTGCCCGAGCTCCGGAGAGGGATGCTCGACGCCATGCTCGCGTCGGTGGAGCCCCTCGCCCAGGTGCTGGGCGAGCGGGTGGGGCGCTCGCCGGACGATTTCGACGTGCGCAACGTGGTGGCGGCCGTCATCGGGGTCGGGCTCCTCGCCTGGCTTGACGCCGGAGGTAGGGTTCACGACTTCCCAGCGAGGATCGATGCGGCTCTGGCCCACCTGGAGGCCGGCTTGCCGCTGACCAACCGCCGGTAACGCGCCTGGGAATCTCGCTCAGGTGCGGGGCAGGTCGGAGAGCGCGGCCCGGATGAGGTAGGCGATGGCCAGGGCGACGAGCAGGCTGAGCAGGGTCCCGATCAGGAAGTACTCGGCGAACCTGCGGCCGTTCCTGCCCTTGAACTCGGGGTACCGGGCCACCGACTTGACCGCGACCACAAGGGCCGCCGTCTCCGGGTGGCCGACCAGCACTCCGGCATAGGCAAAGGCGCGCTCGAGCATGCCGATGACCTTGCCGCCGGCGGGCGCGCCGGTCGCGTCGCCGTCGGCGGCTCCGTCCTCCCGCTCCAGGGACTCGAGCTCGTCTGGCGATCCGGGCAGGCCCTTGATCCGCTGCAGGACCTGCTCCACCAGGACCGAGCCGGCGAGGACCGCGAAGGCGAAGCCGCTCACCACCAGGAGGACCTGAATCCGCTGGGGATCGAAGAACTGGTGGCCGGCGGTTGCGGCGATGCCCGGGTCGAGGAGGAAGGGGCCGCCGAAGGCGATCGCCACCAGGAGAAGCCACCGCCACCCCCGAACGGTGACGGTCGAGGCTGCCGCGGCCAGGGCGAGGAGCAGCCACGCCGGCCAGGGGTGGGCGGTGAGCTGGACGTTCAGACCGAGACCCGCCAGCGCGACCGCGGCCGGGGCACGCCGGTACCATGCCGCGGCCAGCCAGCCGGAGACCTCGAACAGGACCGGCAGGGTGGCCAGCGAGAGCAGGAAGACCAGCCCCTCGAAGATGCTCATCGGAGCAGCGCCTCCGCGAGGTGCTCGACCAGCCGCCGCCCCGCCTGCTCCTCGGTCCGCGTGACCAGCAGTTGCTGGGAGACGGCCTGCTTGGTGATCCCGAGCTGGCCGGCGATCTGGACGATGGTGAGACCCGACTTGCGCAGCCCGTTGACGGGGCTCTCGGGGCGGTGGCGCCGGGAGAAGAGCACGGCCATCAGCAGGAGGGCCGCCTCCAGGTCCCCGGCATCGCGGTCATCGGCGAGAACCCGGACACGTTCCCGCCGGGCCTTCGCCTCCTGGATGGCCTGACGCGCCAGGACGAAGGCGGGACCCTGGCTCTGGCGGACGCTCGCGGGGAGCGGTGCGTCGACGGATCCGATCCCGACACCGATCCACCAGGCCGAGGTCCTGAGCGCGCGGAGCGCCACCTCGGTCAGGGTGGCGGCATCGCCGATCAGGGCCTCCATCTCGTCGCCCGCGGTGCGCTCGAAGCGGAGAAGGAAGGCGAGGGCTGGGTCTCCCATGTCGACGAGCCATGGCTCGACCAGGTCGCGGCCGCCCCGGCTCTGTCGCTGATCGAG
>PLAK01000101.1 GCA_003134115.1 Candidatus Changshengia sp. | reverse complement strand
GGCCCCGGGCTGCCCGGCCCACGCCGGGGCCGCGCCCGCCGGGGGGACCCATCACCACGGGCACGGCGAGCCCATCGCCGGAGCGGCGGCGGCGGGCGGCGCCCGGACCGACTACGACCACGGGCTCAATGAGCTGAGCGCCCCGATGGTGGAGATGCTGGGGCGCCGGATGACCACCGCCGAGGCCGCCAGCCTCGGAGGCGCTGACCTCTCCGAATGACTGAGGGGGGGTGCTTGGGGTGATCGGCGCAGCATCGCCGTCCGCCCATGCCCTGGTGGCGGCCGCGGCCGGGCACCTGCTCGGCTTCACCGTCACCATCCCCAACTTCCCCGGTATCAGCGACGCCTGGATCGTCGGAGGGCTCTTCCTCGCCCACATCGCCCTCGCCGAGTTCTCCGTGGGTGCCATCACCCTGGCGGCGGCGATGGAGGGGTACGGGCTGCGCAGCGGGAGCGCCTACGCCCGCCGCTACTCCCGGGCGGCTGCCAACAGCTACTACCTCGTCTTCAGCCTGGGGGCGACCTTCGCGATCTTCGCGGTGGTGGCCATGGTCGGGTTCTTCGGCAACGGTATCGGCACCCTCATCAACCTCTTCCTGCCCCTGGTCGCGCTCGCCATGGGCATCTTCATCGTGCTGGCGCCGCTGCTCGTCTGGTACCGCAACAGCTTCGGCCGGATGCGGGATCGCAACCATTTCCTGCTCGGCTGCTGCGTCGCCGCCTTGCAGACCCTCTTCGTGGTGCTGATCGTAGGCCTGGACGGCTTCCTCATCACCCCCGGCAGCGACAGCTTCGCATCGGTGCTCAACCCCGTTTACGTGCCCCTGCTCGTGCACCGGCTGATCGGCAACGTCGGCTGGACCGCACTGCTCCTGGCCGGGCTCGCGACCCTGCTGGCGTGGCGCAGTCACGACGACGCCGAGCACAGGTTCCAGTTCTGGGCGGCGCGGGTCAATCTTCGCATCGGCCTGGTCGCCACCCTGCTCATGCCCATCGACGGCTTCATCCTGGTGCTCGTCCTGCACAACGTGCAGCTCGGCTATTTCGACAGCCTGGTGGGCGCGTTCGGCAACTACATGATCGCCCAGGAGGCGCTGGTGGGAGCCATCCTGGTGGGGGGCAACATCGCCCTGGCGGGGGAGAGGGGCGGCTTTCGCAGCTCACGCTCCGCCCAGGTCGCCACCGCCCTCACCGCGGCCGGGATGCTGGTCGCCTGCCTGCCCGCGTCGGTGATCACGCCCAACATCCTGGCTCTGCGCTACGTCGGCCTGACCCTCGCCGTGGTGGTCACCGCCACCCACCTCGTGCTGCGCTGGAATCCGCGTGGCCTGGTCACCCAGGCGGTGCGCGGAGTGACGCTGCGGCGAAGCCTGGTCCTGGTCGGCGTGGCATCCATGGCGACCGCGCTCTTCATGGGCTTCATCAAGGAGCAGGCGCGCGGCGACTACGTCGTCTACGGGGTGCTCACCCAGGCGAGCGCACACGGCCGCTTCCTGCCTCCGGAGAGCAACTACCCGTGAACCTCCTGAGCACGATCCGCCTGCTCGCCGAGGCGCCGCTGACCCCCGGCCGCGAGGCCGACTTCGAGGCCTTCTGGTACTACACGATCCTGGGCGCGGGCATGACCATCCTCGTGGTCCTGGGCGCCTGGTGGGTGTTCCGTGGCATCCGCCCGATGTGGCGCGACGGCAACTACCTCGCCGCGTTCCTGGTGAGTGGTGCGGCCGGATTCTTCTGCCTTCTCTTCCTTGCCATGGCGGTGACCGCGCTGGTGGGGGCCACCAACCACCCCCTCACGCCACCGTCCTTCCAGTTGGGCCCGTCGGGATGACCCTGCTTCGCACCACTTCCGCTCAGGTCGCCGCGATGCCTCTCGAGGCCGCGGACGTGCCCTTGCCATGAGCATGGGCCGGATCAGCCGCCGCCAGTTCATGGTCAGGGGCACCGGTGCCATGGCCGGCCTGATCACCGCCATGCTCTCCGTCCCGGCGGTGGGCTTTCTGCTCAGCCCGCTCTGGGCGTCCACCAAGGAGATCTGGGTCACCGTCCAGGGCGGACCCATCGACGACATCCCGGAGGGCCTCCCCACCGCGCGGATCGCGTCGGTGCCGATCGGCAGCGGCCCGCCGGCGCCGGCTGTCAACCGCATCGTCTACGTGACCAAGTACCAGGGCAAGCTCTACGCCTTCTCCAACATCTGCTCGCACATGCAGTGCGACGTGCACTGGGAGCCCTCGCTCTCGCTCTTCGAGTGCCCCTGCCACGGCGGGCTGTATGCGATCACCGGGCGCAACGTTGGCGGGCCCCCGCCGCAGCCGCTTCCCCAATGGATGCACCGGGTTCAGGTCGACGCCCAGGGCAGGCACCACCTCCAGATCGCCAACCGGCTCGAGGAGCAGATCTGATGGTCGGGGGGCGGAACGTCGCGACCTCCGGGGCGGCGGGCCGCGCGGTGAGGAGCACCAGGCGGCGCTTGCGGGAGCGCTCTCGATGAGCGATCACACCGCGGGCCCCGAGGTGCCCGTCCCCGCGGAGCCCGCGGAGCAGGGCGACTTCATCGGGCTGGTGCCGGCGCCGATCGTCGGTCCCTTCCGCCGCAGCTGGGCCTGGTTCGACGATCGCACCGGCATCACCGGGCTGCTCTACAAGGGGCTGTACGAGGCGGTCCCCAAGCGAGGCGGGTGGGCCTACACCCTGGGCAGCGCGACCCTGGTCGTGATCATCGTCCAGTTCTTCACCGGCATCTTCCTGCTCCTCGACTACGTCCCCTCGGTCACCAACGCCTACAGCAGCCTGCTGTACCTGCGCACCGACGACCTCTTCGGTGACTGGATCCGTGGCATCCATCTCTGGGGCGCCTACGTCCTGATGCTGCTCATCGGCGTGCACGCATTGCGCACCTTCATCTCCGCCAGCTACAAGAAGCCGCGCGAGCTCAACTGGATCAGCGGCGTGATGCTCTTCTTCCTGGTGCTGGCGATGGCCATCACCGGGGCGATGCTGCCCTGGGATCAGGCCGCGTATTGGACCGCCACGGTGGTGACCAACATCCCCCACTACCTGCCCGTGATCGGCAACGGGGTGAGGACGCTCTGGCGGGGCGGCGACTTCGTGGGGCCGGTCACCCTGACCCGGACCTTCGCCCTCCACATCTGGGTGCTCCCCGCGCTGCTGCTCGGGCTGATCGGCGGCCACCTCTACCTGCTCCGGCGGCACGGTGAGTTCGGCTCCTGGGTCAATTACCGGACCACCACCGACAACCCCTCCAGGGAGATCGCCGAGCGGATCCGCCACGCCGAGCCACCCTATCCCACCCGCGGGTCGGAGCCCCTCTACTCCGTGCCCAGCGAGACCGTCGACTTCTTCCCCGATCAGCTCTTCAAGGACACGGTGGTGTCGCTGGTGCTGGTCGTCTTCATCTTCGTCATGGGACTGATCTCGGGCGCGCCGCTGGACGGCCCCGCCAACCCGGCCACGCTCACCTACGTGCCCACGCCGGAATGGTTCTACCTCCCGCTCGACCAGCTTCTGGTGTTCTTCCCCACTCAGCTGGTCGGCCTCGGCGTGTTCGTCATCGTCGGCATCGGCGCCACCCTCATGCTGGCGCTGCCCTTCATCGACCGCAACCCGGACCGCCATCCCATCCGGCGGCCGGACGTGCTGGTCCCGGCCTTCTTCTTCATCGGCACCGTCATCTACCTGGCGTTGCTGGGCGTGAACCGCCTCTACAACCTGTGAGCCCGGAGCGATGCAGCAACTGATCCTCTCGCTCAGCCCGACCGCGGTCCCCGGCACGCTGGTGACCAACACCGTGCTGGTCGGCTGCGTCGCGCTCCTCCATGTGCTCTTCGCCACGTTCCTGATCGGCTCCTGCACCCTGGTGGCGCTCAGCGAAGGGATCTCGATGGTGACCAAGGACGAGCGCCACGAACGGCTCGCCCGGAGCCTGGTCCACGCCTGGGGTTACGTCTTCAGCACCGGGGCGGCGATCGCCATCTTCTTCGTGGTCTTCGTCCTGGTGGGGATGTGGGGCCGCTTCTTCGTCACCTTCCAGCAGTTCACCTTCTGGGTCTGGTTCTTCGAGGCGCTCACCTTCGTCGGCGAGATCGTCCTCCTCTACACGCTCTACGCCAACTGGGAGCGGCTGAGCGACTACCGGCTGGCCCGCCTGGGCATGGTCCTCCTGCTCAACATCGACCAGTGGTTCCAGATGTTCCTGATCGACGTCATCGCCTCTCAGATGCTGACCCCGACCGTCCAGGGGGCCACCGACAACATCAGCTACCTGCTCCAGTTCCTCAACCCCACCAACCTTCCGCTCACCATCCACCGGACCATCGGCAACATCGCCTGGGCCGGGGCGCTGGTCGCCCTCGTCTCCGCCTTCCAGTACCTTCGTGTGACCCGCCGCGAGGAGGCACCGGCGCTGGCGCCGCGCCGGCGCACCGCGGTGCGCGCCCTGGGGGCCATGCCCGAGGGAGAGCTGGTCCGGGAGCGCAACCGTGAGGCGGCCTATTGGGACTGGGCCGGGCAGTGGGGGATGCTCTTCGCCTTTGCTCTGACCATCGTCCAGATCTGGGTCGGCTACAGCTACGCCAAGGAGATCCAGCTCCACTCCCTGGACAGCTGGTACCAAATGATGTACGGCTGGATCTCCAACATCTTCCTGGGTCAGTTCGCCGGCCTGGGGCTGATCTTCATCCTGGGTGTCGCCTACTTCTGGCGCCGCCTCAAGGCGGCGGGGCAGCACGCGGCGGCGCGACGGCAGCAGCTCGCCCTGATCCTGCTGATCCTGCTCTTCCTCTTCGGCATCCAGCCGGCGTGGTTCGCCGGCTCCTATCCGGACATCGTGGCCGCGCATCTCGCCAAGCCGTTCTGGGACGGCGGGCTCGAGGATCCGTTCGGCTTCTTCTTCCCCTGGAAGGTGATGGTGCTGATCGCGGACATGCTGATCGCGCTCTACGCTCTCTGGTCGTTCGTCCGGACCCGGGTGCGCACCCCCATGACCATGGGCCAGGCGTCCCGCTCCAGCCAGCGACTGCTGATCGGGATGGCGATCGTGGTCGGGCTGATGATGCTGATCATGGGGATCATCCGCGAGAGCTCGCGCAGTCCCTACCTGGTCAACCAGAACATCACCATCAACCACCAGGTGATCCTCCAGCAGCCGGCGCCCAACATTCCGCTCGGCCAGCGCCCGATCGGGCCATGAGCAGCCTCCCGCCGCAGCTGCCCATGGGCAGCGTCGCCCTCCGGATGCGCCTCTTCGGCCCCGCCGACCAGGAGCTCGCCGAGACCATCGCGCCGCCGTGGCCGGTCTGGATGCGCCATCTCTACGAGCTGCACGCGCTGCAGAGCTCGCACGTCGACGTGGTCACCGGGGAGGTGCCCGTCTCGGCAGCGCTCGCGGCCCTGCAGGCCCATCTCGCCCACCGGCTGGGGACGATCGGCTTCGTCTGCTCCCATCTCGAGGAGATGGGCTGGGAGATCTCGCTCAGCGGTCCCGACCTGATCGCCCACCGGGTGACCGCCTCGGGGATGGCCCGGGAGGCGCTGGCCGCCCGTCACCTGGAGAGCGCCCTGCTGGCCGTGGGCGACGTGGACGAGCAGGGTCGGGTCCGGCTGTACGAGCCCGGGGAGCTCGGCGTCGCCATCGGAGAGGCCGAGGCAGCCGGCAGCAGGGGGGAGGAGAGGGGATGAGCGAGTTGCTGATCCTCGAGGGCGAGCCGATGGTCGGCCGCATCCTCGAGCAGAAGCTCCGCCGCGAGGGGTATGCCGTGACCTGGCTGAGGACCGCCGGAGCCGCCACGCCGGAGACCGACGTCGCCCTGGTGGAGGTCGACCTCGGCGGGGATTCCCGGGCCTGGATGGCGGACGGCGCCAGCCCCCGCGTGGGCTGGTTCGCCATCTGCGAGCATGACGACGAGGCGGGGGCGCAGCGCGCCGTCAGGGCTGGGGCCGCCGGGGTCATCCGCAAGCCCTTCAAGCCCACCGTGGTGGCGGCCCAGGTACGAACCCTGCTCGAGGTGGCGAGGTGAGGCGGGTGCGGCTCTGCCGTGCCGCCGAGGGGCGGCGATCCCCTGTGAAGAGCGGGGGGCCCCCACGCGGCCTGCCGCGTGAGGTGATCAGGTGACCGCGCTGATCGCCGCCGAGCGCGTGCCCGCCGCGGGATCGGCCGGCCAGCCTCCGAGCGTCGTGGTCAGCGGCGCCATCAGGCGCTACCCTGGCGGGCGGAGCGTCGGGCCCATCGACATCGACGTCCGCGCGGGCGAGGTGCTCGCCCTCATGGGGTCCAACGGTGCCGGCAAGAGCACCCTCCTCCGCCTCCTCGCCACCGCCGACCGGACCGACGGCGGTCGGGTCAGCTGGTGGGGTGATCCCTCTCCGCGACGCGCCCGCCGCCAGATGGGATACGCGGCCGACGAGCCGATCGAGGAGACGACCCTCTCCCCCCGGCAGGCCACCTACTTCTGGTGCCGCCAATGGGTAGCTGATGCCGTCCTGGCCCGGCGGCTGACCTCGGAGACGCTGGACAGCCTCGGTCTCGGCGATCGGGCTGACGAACCGGTGGGCACGCTCTCCTATGGCCTGCGGCGCCGGCTGGCACTGGCCCAGGCCCTGGCCCACCGGCCGGCACTGGCCCTCTTCGACGAGCCGAGCGCCGGGCTGGACCCGGACGGGGCGGCGGTGGTCACCTCGGCGCTGCGGGCGCGCGCGGCGGCGGGGCTCACCACCGTGGTGGCGAGCAACGACCCCGAGTTCGTGGCGGGCGTGGCGGACCGGGTGGCCATGCTCCACCAGGGTCGCTGCCTCCGGGTGGCCCCGCTCCCGGAGCTGCTCGCCGAGGTGCCCCGGCGGCGGATCGTGGAGCTGCGGGTCGGTGAGACCGCCCCCGGCGGGCGCGGTGGCCCGGCCACGCCGGGCACCGGGTGGACGCCGGCGCGAGGTGCATCCGATGACCGTCGGCCCGGGTGGGCGCAGGGGGCGCTGACCCTGGCGGTGACGGAGCGGCTGGCCAGCCTCTCCGGCGTCGTGGTGCTCTCGGCCGACGACGGCCGGGTGGTCGCCGAGCTGGAGGAGGACGCCGCCCTCGCCCCGCTGGTGGCGGCTGCCGACTCCGTCGGCTCGGGGGTGCGCAGCCTCGAGGTGCGCCGTCCCGATCTCCGCGAATGCTTCCACGCCCTGGTGGGGAGGGATGCCGGCGGGAGTGAGGCGGATGCGCCGGCCACGCTCCCGGCCCGAGGTCGCCGATGAACGCCACGCTGCCGATGCGGCGCCGGGTCGCGCGTGGCGCGCTTCCGGGCGCGAACCCTCGCCGGGCCGTCCTGGCCCGGCTCATGCCCCGCGGAACTCTCGGCCGCGAGCTGCTGGTGGTCGCCGCCCGGCGTCGCGCCCTCGCCCTCAAGGTGGGCATCCCGCTGATCCTGGCGCTGCCGCTCATCATCGGCGGCGCCCCGACCTTCTGGGCGGGGATGCTCCTCACCGTGCTGGTCGCGATGATGGGTGCCGTCGGCACCGCGGTCAACCTGGCCCGGGCCCGGCAATCCGGCCTCCTGGTCCGGCTCGCCCTGGTGCCCCGTCCGGGGTGGAGGGTGGTCGGGGGCGTGGTCGAAGCGGGAGCCATCGTCGACCTGCTCCAACTGCTCCCCGTGATCGTGGTGGTCGCCGTCGCCGGGGGTGCCGGCCCCGACCAGTGGGTGGGCCTGCTGCTCGCGGTCATGGCCGGCCTGCTCACCGGCAGCCTGCTCGGATGCCTGGTGGCCTGCCTCGCCGGTGGGGTGGGCGAGGTGCTCCTCGACGTCTGCGTCCTGCTTGCGCCGCTGCTCTTCTTGGGTGGCCTCTTCACCGGTGTCCCGCGTCTGGGGTGGGGCTGGACCGTCGCCACCGTCGACCCCTTCGGCCAGCTCGGGAGCGCCTTCATCGGCGCCCTGGGCGGCAGCCCGGCCTTCTCCCCGGCGACCGTCCTCCTGGTCAGCGCCGTCGCCATCGTCGTCGTCCTGGCCGCGATCGGGCTGCTCAGCCGGCCGCTGCTCGAGCGGCGCTGAGGAGACCGGCGCCATGCCCCCGCACCCCCGGTCTCCCGCATCCCCGGCTCGGCGCGCCCGGCGCCGGCCGTTCCCGCTCCTGGCCCTGGGGCTGGTGGGCGCCGTGGCCGTGGTCTCGGGCTGCGGCGGCCAGCCGAGCCTCTCCGCCTCCCAGCTCGGCCTGCCCCAGGCCGGGCATCCGCACACCCTCGCCTCCGCCACCTACAGCACCAGCCCCGACGGCGGCATCTACGTCAACCCCGATCCGATCCACGTCACCCTGGTCGGGCGCATCCCGATGGAGCCGCTGGCCCAGACGGTCGGAGCCGGCAACCAGTGGGCGGCGCTGCGCGGCCTGGGCGACCTCACCGCCGTGGGCTTCCAGCTCACCAACTCCGGTCTGGCGGGCAGCAACCCGGAGCTCGACTCCCTCCAGATCGCCTCCTCGTCGTGGGCTACCTGCGAGGCCGGCTCCACCGGGGCGCTCTGCCCCTCAGGCCTCAGCAGGTCCACCTTCAACAAGTTCTACTACCCCGCCTACCCGCTCGCCGGCCTCAGCTCGGTGGCCATCGACGGCAGCTGCTCGGTCAACGTCGACCCGGGCCAGACCATCACCGTGATCCTCATCTACCCACCGATTCGGGCAGCCAGCTACGTGACCTGGGGGGAATACGGGACCTTCGCCGTCGCCCTGCCCCAGGGCGGCGGGCTGCCGGCCGACGCGGGCGCGCTGCGTGCAAACATCTGCGTGCCTCCGGACACCACTCAGGGCTCATGATCCGGCTCCCCTCCTCCGTACGGCTCCCGGCCCGTGAGCAGCTCTCGGACCGCGGAGATGGCGCGCGCACCGGGCCTGACGGACCGGCCGGGGGGGAGGAGACGACGCTTGCCGCCGCCCCGATCTGGCGGGTTCACATCCCGACCGTCGAGGAGAGCTGTGTCCGGGTCCGCTGCCGTCAGGCCGCGGGCAGCGGTCCGTGGCCGCTCACCACCGCGCTGGTCGAGCTGACCCGGCTCGGGGTGCGGCCCACCGAGCGCTTCCGCAGCCTGGGGACCGGACGGGGGAGGCCTCTCATCCACTCGCAGGAGGCCGAGTGGCACGGGCTCGCGGTCCACCTCGAGTCGGTGGTCACCTCGGGAGGCGAGGTGGTCGAGGCCGCTCTGGCCCTCCCCGGGATGGACGAGGTCGTGCTCTGCGTGGACGAGGACGCCTGGTGGGAGCTGGTCGACGCCTTCGCGGCCGCGGTCGACGCCGCCCACGGTGCCCTGGTCGACGGGGAGCCGGTTGACCTGACGCCGGCCGGCGCCGAGGTCGGCTGGCGCCGCCGCATTGGTGACCACCTCGGGCTCCTTCTCCCCGCGGAGACGGAGGTGGCATGGGGCGGCATGGCCATGCTCTACACGACCCTCCCCTCGAGCGGGCTCGCGGTGATCCTCCGGTGAGTGCCGGGTTGGCGCTCGGAGCCGCCGCTCCGTCGGGGGCGGCCGGCGTGCTGGTAACCGTCCACGAGCGGCTGGGCTACGCGCTCCTGATCGTCCTCGCCGCCGGGCTCGTCCTGGCCCTCCTGGCCGTCCGGGATGCGCGGCGCCTGCCCACCGTGCGAGCCTACCTCTGGCTCGCCGTGGCGGCCCTCGTGCTGCAGGGGATCGCCGGGATCAGCCTGCTCCTGGCCGGCCAGCGCCCCGCCGCAGGGCTCCATCTCATGTACGGCCCGCTGGCCCTGGTCACCCTCCCGCTCACCGTCCTCTTCGCCCGAGGATGGGCTCCGAGGCGGGAGGCGTGGACCTTCGCGGCCGGCTTCCTGGTGGCGCTGCTGCTCGCCGTCCGGGCCCTGATGACCGGCTGATCGCGCCGGGGCGCGCCGAGGATCCCAGGGCTGCTCCGCCCCGCCGCGACCGGAGCGCGCCGGATGTTTGCGAGACCGTCACGGATGGGCAGCAGCCATGTCGTATGGCCGCCCTAGTGTCAGCGTGCCATGTCCGTATCCGCGCGCCACCGGCGGCTCCAGCCCTGGCAGGTGCTGACCGCCTGCCTGCTCGCCGTCGTGCTCGCCCTCGGGCTGGCCGGTGGCGGGGTGCTCGGCGTCTGGCAGGGCCTGAGCGAGAACGCGACCAACATGGTGACCGCGGCCGCCGCCAGCGCCGTCGCCGTCCACTCCGTGCACTGCAGCGGTCTCACGCCCGCCTACCCCACCAGCTGCACCGACGCCCAGGGGACGGTGACCATCTCCTGGACGGCGGTGCCCGGCAGCACCGGGATCACCGTGGAGCGGGCCACCACGCCGAATGGCACGTACTCGACCATCGCGACCCTCGCCGGGACGGCGATCACCTACACGGACAGCACGGCCGCCTCCAACACCCCGTACTACTACGAGGTCTACTCGGGGACCCCGACGTGGATGCCCGCGACCGACGTGGACATGGCTCTCTCTCTGCCGCCCACCGGTGGCATCGACGACACCATCGGGACGGGCGGCACAGCCTTCACCGGCGCCAACCTGACCGCGATGCAGACGGTGGGGGGCACCTCCTACACCACCACCACCAACTGGGGCGCCGCCGCAACCCTCGCGGGCGGCCAGGAGCCCGACTGGATGGGCTGCGTCAGCACCAGCCAGTGCTGGCTCTACACCAACCAGGGGGACATCTGGGTCACGACCAACGGCGGCGAGAGCTGGACGCAGGAGACCACGCCGAGCAACCCGGTCTGGTATGGAGGTCAGTTCGCCAACGCCAGTGACGGCTGGGCGGTGGGAGCCAATGGCACCATCGTGGCGACCACCAATGGCGGCACCACCTGGACGGCGCAGACCTCGGGCACCACCCAGACCATCAACGCGATCAGCTGCGTCTCGGCGACCCAGTGCTGGGCGTCGGGAAACGCCGGGTACGTCGCGGCAACCACCAACGGGGGCACCACCTGGACAGCACAGACCTCCGGCACCACCCAGGACATCGAGGCCTCGAGCTGCGTCTCGGCCACCACCTGCTGGGTGGTGGGGGCCGCCGGCGTCATTCTCGCGACCACCAACGGGGGCACCACCTGGGCGGCGCAGACCTCCGGCACCACCCAGGAGCTCTACGGGGTGAGCTGCGTGTCAACCACTCAGTGCTGGGCGGACGGCGGCAACGGGGTCATCGTGGCAAGTACCAACGGGACCAGCTGGACGGCTCAGACGTCGGGCACCACCAACGCCTTTTACGCGATGGACTGCTTCTCGGCCACCGCCTGCTGGGCGGGGGCCGCGAACGGCACCATTCTCGCCAGCACCAACGGCACCACGTGGACGGCCCAGACCTCGGGTACGACCGACTACATCTGGGGGCTGGACTGCATCTCCGCGTCCCAGTGCTGGGCCAACGGGTCGACGACCGGCGGCACCGCCGGCGTCGTCCTGGTGACCACCAACGGGGGCACCACGTGGCTCTCGCCGGTCTCCAACCAGTACGTTCAGTGGGCCTTCACCCCCACGGTGGCGAGCGGGGCGCCGGTCACCTCCGCAGTGCTCACCCTGGTGGACGATGCCAGCGCGGCCCCGGCCGCGGGCACCGAGACCTACGTGGACGTGTCCGCCAACGGCGGCTCCAACTGGACCCCCCTCTCGATCGCCAATCCCACCACCACCCTGGCCACTCAGACGCTCTCGATCATCTCGGTGATCGGCAGCGGGACAGCCGTGTCCGGGCTGGAGCTGCGCTACATCGTCACCGGCAGCAACGCTTACAAGAGCATCTTTGACCTGGTCCACGTCGACATCAACTGACGTCGCCTCCGCGTCCCGCCTGCGCGGCTGGCGCCTGCGACGCTGGCAGGTGGTCTCCCTCTTCCTCGCGGCCGTCGTCGCCACCCTCGGTCTGATCGGCGGGGGCGTGCTCGGCGCCTGGCAGGGCCTGAGTGAGAACGCCACCAACCTGGTGACCGCCGCCGCCGCCGGAGGGGTGCCGGTGACCTCCGTGCACTGCAGCGGTCTCTCGCCCGCCTACCCGGCCAGCTGCAGCGACACCCAGGGGACGGTCACCATCTCCTGGGCCAAGGTTGCGGGCAGCACGGGGATCACGGTGGAGCGGGCCACCTCGCCCACCGGCACGTTCACGATCGTCGCCAGCCTGGCGGGGACGGCCACCACCTACTCCGACACCGCGGCCGCCTACGACACCCAGTACTACTACGAGGTCTTCTCCGGCGCCGCCGGGTGGGTGTCGGCGGCCGACGTCGGCATGGCGCTGTCGCTGCCCCCGACCGGAGGCACCGATGACACCGCCGCCACCGGGGGCACCGCCTTCAGCCCCGCCAACATCACCGCGATGGCCGGCGTCGGCGGCACAACCTACACCACCACCACGGCGTGGGGGGCGAGCGGGGGCTCGGTGGTGGGGGGCCAGCAGGTCAACGGAGTCAGCTGCATCTCCGCCAGCCAGTGCTGGGTCGCCACCCAGAGCGGTGCCATCTGGATCAGCACAAACGGCGGCTACGGCTGGGCCCAGCAGCCCGTTCCCGGCACCGCGGCGCTCGGTGCCATCGACTTCCCCACCGCCACCGCCGGCTGGGCCGTGGGGGCCGGGGGCACGGTCGACGCGACCACCAACGGCGGTGCCACCTGGATGGCGCAGACCTCGAGCACCGCCCAGGCGCTCGACGGGGTGAGCTGCGTCTCCGCGACCCAGTGCTGGGTCGTCGGGGCAAACGGCGTCATCCAGACGACCGCCAACGGCGGCACCACCTGGACGGCGGAGACCTCCGGTACCACCCAGCTGCTCGCCGCCGTGAGCTGCGTCTCGACCACCCGCTGCTGGGCGGTGGGCAACCAGGGCGTCATCGTGGCGACCGCCAACGGCGGCACCACCTGGGCCGCGGAGACGAGCGGCGTCGGCGGGAATCTCACCGGGGTCAGCTTCGTCAGTGCCAGCGACGGCTGGTTCGTGGGTCAGAACGGGGTGCTGCGGGTGACGGTCAACGGCGGGACCACCTGGGCGGCGCAGACACCGGGAACCGGCCAGAGCCTCGATGCGGTGAGCATGGTCAGTGCCACCACCGGCTGGGCGGTCGGGGTGGGCGGGACCATCCTCGCCACCACCAATGGCGGCAGCACCTGGACCCAGCAGGGCGCCGGCATCAACCAGCCCATCAATGCCATCAGCGCCGTCAATGCCTCGGACGCGATGGTCGGACTCATTCCGGGAGGAGGGACGCCGGGCATCCTGGCCACCACCAACGGGGGCGCCAGCTGGGTCCTGCCCTCCAACCAGTACGTGCAGTGGACCTTCAGTCCGATCGTCGCCACCGGGGCGCCCGTCGCCTCGGCGGTGGTGACCCTGGTCGACCAAGCCAGCCAGTCCCCCAGCTCGACCGCCCAGACCTATCTGCTGGTCTCGGCAAACGCGGGGACGACCTGGACCCCCTTCGTGATCGCCAACCCGACCGCCAGCCTGGTCACCCAGACCGTGGCCGTCGGCTCCGTCATCGGCAGCGCGGCTGCGGTCTCGGGGCTGGAGCTGCGCTACGTCATCAGCGACGGCAGCGGCTTCACGAGCACCTTCGACCTGGTCCACGTCGACATCAACTGACCGTCACGCCGCCCGAGAGCCGGCATGTCGGGCCGGGCCCCGCGCCGGTCAGGCCCGGCTGGAGGTGCTCTGGCCGACGGGCACCGGGCCCGACTGCCTCCACGCCTGGGCGGCGTCGCCCATGCCGGCACGCTCGAAGGCGACGGCTGCCGCCCCCAGAACTCCGGCGGTGTCGCCCAGCGCCCCCATCTCCACCCGCGGCAGCTGTACCAGGTTGATCCGCCTGGCGAGCAGCGTCCCCAGAGGGGTCATGGCCTCCGAGGAGATCTTCATGGTTCCCGAGACGACGACGAGCTCACAGTCGATGAGAGCCACCGCGGTGGCGATCACGGTCGCGAGCGCCCCCAGGGCGTCGTTCCATACGCGGGTCGCCGCTGGGTTGCCGGCAGCCGCCTTGACGAGCACCTCTTCGGCGAGGATCGCCTCCTTGGCAAGCATGGTGTAGCGGCGGGCGATCGACGTCTCCGAGGCGAAGGTCTCGACGCAGCCACGGCCACCGCACCCGCAGACGATGCCCGCCGGGTCGATCACGATGTGCCCGATCTCTCCCGCGGCACCGTGCGCCCCGCGGAGGACCCTGCCGTTGCTGATGACGGCGCTGCCGATCCCCCCTCCGATCACCACCATCATCATGTCCGACACCCGTCGGCCGGCCCCGACCGTGTACTCGGCGAGGGCACCGGCGCTGGCGTCGTGGGTCAGGAAGACCGGCATCCGCAGCCGATCCTGGAGGATCTGACCCAGTCGCACCTCCTGCAACGGGAGGTTCGGGACGCGATGGACCACCCCCGAGCTCTCGTCGATCAGCCCCGGGACGGCCACCCCGACCGCCGACGCCGGCGCGCCCTCCCGCTCGCCCTGGTCGGCGAGCCGGCTGGCCATGGCGACCAGGGAAGAGATCAACTCGTCCGCGCTGGTCCTCGGCGTGAACGCCTCCTTCCGCGCGATGAGCGAGGCCGTGCTGTCGATCAGCGCCCCCCGCATGCCACTCCCGAACATCCCCGAGATATCGAGGCCGATCACGCGGCCATGGGCAGCCAACGTCATGATGTTTCATTGTGCTGCGCAGGCTCACAGCCGGCTGAGGGCCCGTAGCACCGTCACCGGATCGTCGGCCGGCGATTCTGTTCCCGCGTGTGGTCCGTCGCATGGCGCCGGAGGCGTGCCGCTCCCGCTCGCCCGCTGCGGCCGATGCAACACCGGGAATACGATGCCGCGGTGCCCTCGGTCCTTCGCGACGACATCCGCAACTTCTCGATCATCGCCCACATCGACCACGGGAAGTCGACCCTGGCCGATCGCCTGCTGGAGGTGACCGGGACGGTCGCCCTCCGGGACATGCAGGACCAGCTCCTCGACACCCTCGACCTGGAGCGGGAGCGGGGCATCACCATCAAGGCCCAGGCGGTGCGGATGGAGTACATGGCCCGGGACGGGCGCGCCTACGAGCTCAACCTGATCGACACTCCCGGTCACGTGGACTTCACCTACGAGGTGTCGCGCGCCCTGGCCGCCTGCGAGGGTGCGGTCCTGGTCGTTGACGCCACCCAGGGGATCGAGGCCCAGACCCTGGCCAACGTCGACCTGGCCATCGAGCACGACTTGGAGATCATCCCGGTCATCAACAAGATCGACCTCCCCGCCGCCGACCCCGAGCTGGTGCGGCGCGAGATCGAGGAGGTGATCGGCCTCCCCGGCGCCGGCGCCATCCTCGCATCGGCTCGCCAGGGGATCGGGATCGAGGAGGTCCTGGAGGCGGTGGTCGCCCGGGTCCCGCCCCCGCACGGCGATCCGGCGGCGCCCCTCACGGCGCTGATCTTCGACGCCAAGTACGACGCCTACCGGGGGGTGGTCGTCTACGTCCGGGTCATGGACGGCTCCATCAGCCCCGGTGAGCGGATCCGCATGATGGCGACCGAGAAGGAGTTCGTCGTCGACGAGGTGGGGGTCTTCCGTCCGATGATGACCCCCACCGAGGGGTTGACGACCGGCGAGGTCGGCTACCTGATCGCCTCCATCAAGAACGTCCGGGACTCCAAGGTCGGCGACACCGTGACCCTGGCCGATCGCCCCGCCGCCGCCGCGCTCCCCGGCTATCGGAGCGTGACCCCGATGGTCTACGCGGGCATCTTCCCGATCGACTCGGACGACGTCCCGGAGCTGAAGGAGGCGCTGGAGAGGCTCAACCTCAACGACGCCTCGCTGGTCTGGGAGCCGGAGTCCTCGGCGGCTCTCGGCTTCGGCTTCCGCTGCGGCTTCCTCGGCCTCCTCCACATGGAGATCGTCCAGGAACGGCTGGAGCGCGAGTTCAACCTCTCGTTGATCACCACCGCCCCGACCGTCGAGTACCGGGTCCGGCTGCGTACCGGCGAGGTCATCCCCGTGGACAACCCCGAGAAGCTGCCCGACCCCTCGGCCATCGACGAGATCCTGGAGCCCCGCTGCACCGCGACCATCCTGGTGCCGAGCGCCCAGGTCGGCACCATCATGGAGCTCTGCCAGGAGCGGCGCGGCGAGTTCCGCAACCTGGAGCACCAGGCCGGCGACCGGGTGGCCCTGACCTATGACCTCCCTCTCGGCGAGATCATCCACGACTTCTACGACCAGCTCAAGTCGCGGAGCCGGGGCTACGCGTCGCTCAACTACGAGCTGACCGGGTTCCGGGCCGAGCGGCTGGTCAAGCTCGACATCATGGTGGGTGGGCAGCGGGTCGACGCCCTCTCCATGATCGTCCACCGTGACCGGGCAAACCTCCACGGGCGCAAGCTCGCCGAGCGGCTCCGCAAGCTCATCCCCCGGCAGCTCTTCGAGGTTCCGATCCAGGCGGCGGTGGGCGGTAAGATCATCGCCCGCGAGACGGTGTCGGCGATGCGCAAGGACGTCCTGGCCAAATGCTACGGTGGGGACATCACCCGCAAGCGCAAGCTGCTGGAGAAGCAGAAGGAGGGCAAGCGGCGCATGAAGCGGGTTGGCAGCGTGGAGATCCCGCAGGAGGCTTTCATGGCCGTCCTGCAGATGGACGAGGATTGATGACGACACCATCGGCAGCAACATCGACGTACCCGCCGGCTGTCCCCGGCCGAGCCGCCTGACCGTGGCTCCGCCGCGCCACCGCCGCAAGCGCCGGCCCTCCCGGGTCGTCAGCAGCCCGCCCCCCGCCGCCGAGCCCGAGGCCGCTCCCTGGCCGCCCCCCCGCCGGGGTCTGATGTCGACGCTGCTGGGGCCCCCGCGAGCGAGCTCCTCGCGAACCGGCTCCCAGCAACCGGTGCGGTCGATGAGGGTCACCGGTCCCGCGGCCAACCTCGGCCCGATGTGGACCCGAGCCGACTACTACGCCCTCTCGGCCTTCACCGCCCTGGTGGTCCTGGTCATCGGCCTGGTCATCGGCCTGACCGACACCACCAGCACCACCGTGCAGGCCAAGCCGGTCCCGACCGCGACCAGCTTCGCGGTGGGTAGCGGCGACGGTAAGACGCTGATCTGCGGCGCGAACGCCGCCATCCAGGTCGGCGGACAGGCGGCCCACATCGCCGCGATCGACGGCGATCAGGTCACGCTCGCAGCACCGCTCAACTCCGCGCCCGCCTCCGGCGCGACCATCAGCCAGAGCACGCTGGGCCCGGCGACGGTCGACACCTGCGCGGCGGTGGCGGCCAGCCCCGCACCCACCACCACCCAGTTCACCCTGGCAGGGGGGGCGGGGGTGGACTTCGTCGCCGCCGGCATCCTCATCGACGGCCAGCAGGCGACGGTCAAGTCCGTCAATGCCACCACGTACCGGATCACCCTCTCGAGCCCGCTCGCGTCGCCGCCGGCCGCCGGTACCCCGGTCACTCAGGAGCTGTACACCACCGGCAGCCTGATCGGGGGAATCGTCGGCCTGGCGATCTCCGAGATCGCCATCGTGCTGCTCGCGGTGGCCGCGCTGGTGGCGCGCCCGATGGCCGCCAGGCTGCGCAAGAAGGACCGTCCGCGGGTCGTGGAGGTGCTCGTCTTCGGGGCCATGGTGGCAGTGGTCGACACCCTCGTCTACTACCTGGAGGTGAGCACGCTCGGCTCCACGACCGGCACCGGGGTGGCGGTCGCCGAGCTCACCGCCGCGGCCTCCGGCTTCGTGCTGGTCCCGTTCGCCTTCCCGATCGTCGCGCGCTGGTTCCGAAGGCCTCCGCGGCAAGCGCGGGGGATCTCGGGACCGGCCGGCCGGTGACCGCCGGCGAGCCCCGGTGAGATGACGGGTGAGCGCGCGGCCGGCCGCGCGCGCATCCGGTCGCTCTACCTCCACATCCCCTTCTGCGAGCGGCGCTGCGAGTACTGCGACTTCGTCAGCCTTCCCGGTCGCGATCGCGAGGCCGAGTACATCGAGGCGCTCCGGGCTGAGGTCCGCGGCGTGGCCGCGCGACTCGGCCGCCTCGAGCTGGACACCGTCTTCGTTGGCGGCGGGACGCCGAGCTTCGTCGACCCCGACCGGCTCGGCGGCCTCCTCGACGAGGTGCGGGCGGGCTTTGCTCTCGCCCCCGGCTGCGAGGTCACGCTCGAGGCCAACCCCTCCAGCACCTCCGAGGCGCGTGCGTCGGCGTGGCTCGAGGCCGGCTTCAACCGGGTGAGCCTCGGCATCCAGAGCCTGGAGCCGGACATCCTCACCTTCCTCGGTCGTGTCCACGATCGCGAGCGGGCCCTCGCCGCCGTCGGCGAGGTCCGCCGGGCCGGATTCTCCCGGATCAGCTGCGATCTGATCTACGCGGTCCCCGGCCTCGACGACGCCCGCTGGCGCTCGACCCTGGAGCGGGTCGCGGCCCTCGGGCCCGGCCACGTCTCCGCCTACGAGCTGACCGTCGAGGCGGGGACCCCGCTGCACGCGAGCGTGCGGCGAGGCGAGAAGCCCGCCGTGGATCCCGAGGCTGCCCTCCGCCAGCACCGGATCGCCGTCTCGGTCCTCGGTGCGGTCGGCCTCCAGCAGTACGAGGTCAGCAACTACGCGCAGGCCGGCGAGGAGTGCCGTCACAACCTCGTCTACTGGCGCCGGGGCCACTACCTCGGCGTGGGGCTTGGCGCCCATGGCCACCTCCCGGCCGAAACCGGCACCCTCCTCGACATCCCGGTGCCGCCCGGCTCCATCGGGCTTCGCTACTGGCACGGACGCAGCCTGCCCACCTACGTGGACCGCTGCGGCGACGGTTCCGGAGGGCTCCCCATCGAGGCATACGAGGCGGTCGGTGCCGCCGATGCGGAGGCGGAGCGCATCCTGCTCGGTCTGCGTCTCGCGGAGGGGATCGAGCTCACCCGCCCCCTGGCCGGGCGCGCCGACGGGCTCGTCGCGGTGGGGCTGCTCTGGCGTCGCGATGGCCGTCTCGGTGCCACCGCGCAGGGACAGGAGGTGCTCGACGAGGTGATCCGTCAGCTCGTCATCTAGCCGCCCGGCCCCGCTGCCGTCAGGTCGGGTGGCGGCGCTGTGGTCATCTGTAACGCCGCCGCTGAGTCGCCATGCCCGGCCACGACGGAGGGGTCACAGTGTCGCCGCAGGGCTTTCGAAGTGCCATGCGGGTGGGTGACGATTGCGGCAATCATGCGCCGTACCCCTGGCACTCCAGGCCGTCAACCCGTGCCCGAAACTCTCGTCACGGAGCTCATCCGTGCCGGGATCTCCCGGAGTACCGTGCTGGCCATGGAGCGCTGGAAGGCGCAGGAGGTCTTCGACCTGCTCCACTCCGCCCACCTCGGTGACGGCCTTCGCCGGGCTCCCGACTTCCACTCGCGAGGACTTGCTCTCGGCTCCCTGGGCGGCCCGGCGAGTTCGCCGGCCGGGCCGGTGCTAGGATTTAGCACTCAGGACTAGCGAGTGCTAAGGTGGCTCCGGGTGGAGCCGCCGGTCCGGGAGAGCCATGGAGAGCTGGATCCCTCTCGATACGCGCAAGGAGCAGATCCTCAAGGCGGTGGTCGCGGACTTCACCGCCACGGGGGTGCCGGTGGGCTCGCACGCCCTCGCACTGCACCTGGCGACCTGGTCTGCCGCCACCATCCGCAACGAGCTGGCGACCCTGGTCGAGGTGGGCTACCTCCTCCAGCCCCACACCTCCGCCGGCCGGGTGCCCAGCGATCGCGGCTACCGGTACTACGTCGATTACCTGATGCAGGAGGAGGGCCTGCCCGGCGGCGTGCGTCGCCAGCTCGAGCCCCGCCTGGCGGTCATGCCCGCCGACATCGAGGGGGTCCTGGAGCTGGCCGCCCAGGTGCTCGCCGTGGCGGTCGACGCACTGAGCATCGTCACAGGTCCCCTGGCCCGCAGGGTCGCCGTCAAGCATCTCGACCTGGTCTCGCTCGACCCCGGTCACGCCCTCCTCATCCTGGTGCTGGACGGCAACGTCATCCGTCAGCACCCGATGGCCCTCAGCCGTGAGGCCGACCAGGAGGAGTTGAGCAGGCTGGCGAGCGGGCTCAACGCCGAGATCGTCGGCCTGGACGGCGCTCAGATCGAGTCCAGCCAGAGCAGCCATCCGGTGCATCCGCTCCGCTCCGAGGTCGTCGCCGACATCGCCGCCTTCCTCCATTCGGTGGAGTCCCGGGAGGACACCCTGATCGTCCACGACGGGGTCCGCAACCTCCTTCACCAGCCCGAGTTCGGTGACGTCCAGCGGCTTGCCCAGGTGTTGGAGCTGGTCGAGGAGGAGCGAGTCCTCGGTGAGCTGCTCGCCGCCGCGTTCGAGGAGGCCGGCTCCGGCTCGGACCGGGGAGTGGCAGCGGGCGGCGCGCCCACCGGGCGTCCGGTCACAGTTGTGATCGGCACCGAGTCCGGCATCTCACAGCTGACCGGCTGCAGCCTGGTGCTGACCACGTATCGGGCCGGAGAGGGGAGGGGTGGCACCGTCGGGGTTCTCGGTCCGACCCGGATGCCCTACTCGCAGGTGGCCCCGCGGGTGCGCTTCGTCGCCGACCGGGTTGGCGAAGCGGTGACGCGGGTACTCAGTTGACCATGTCCGCTGATCGAGGAGACCGAGGATGAGCGACCACCCCAGGCGGAGTGGGGACGGGAGAGCCGTCCACGCCACCCATGGCGAGCCGCCGTCCCGTCCCGGCGTCTCCGCCTCCGGCGCTGCGGGCCCGGGTGGCCACGGAGCCGGCAGGGAAGTCCGGACCGGCCCGGCTGGTGAGGACCTCGCGGACGCCGCGGTGCCGGCCCTCGGCCCCGAAACCGCCACGGAGGCGGAGGCGGAGGTCGAGGGCCTGCGGGCTGAGCTCGCCGAGCGAAGCGACCAGCTGCTGCGCCTGGCCGCCGACTTCGAGAACTTCCGCCGGCGCAAGGCCCAGGAGCTCACCGACCGGGGTCGGTACGCGTCCGAGGAAGCCGCTCTGGCCCTCCTTCCCGTGCTCGACAACCTCCGCCGGGCGGTCGGCCACTCGGCTGGAGACGGTGGCGGACAGCAGCTCCTGGAAGGGCTTCGGATGGTGCTGATCCAGTTCGAGCAGGCGCTGACCGCCATCGGGGTCGAGCCCGTCGAAACCGTCGGCGCGCGCTTCGACCCGTCGGTGCACCAGGCGATCGGCGGTGAGGAGTCCGACGAGGTCAGCGAGGACACGGTGGTCGCGGAGCTGCAGCCCGGCTACCGGCTCCATGACCGTCTCCTCCGTCCGGCTCTGGTGCAGGTGGTGCACCCACGTCACGGCCGGACCGCCAATGCGGAACCCGAGTTCTGATGGCCACGGTCAAGCGCGACTACTACGAGGTCCTGGGTGTCACGCGCGACGCCAAACCCGAGGAGTTGAAACGCGCGTACCGCAAGCTCGCCATGGAGTTTCACCCCGACCGCAACCAGGGTGACAAGGCTGCCGAGGAGAAGTTCAAGGAGGTGGGCGAGGCCTACTCCGTCCTGAGCGACCCTCAGAAGCGGCAGCGCTACGATGCCTACGGCCACAGTGGTCAGCAGATGCCCGACTTCGGGCAGTTCTCCTTCGACTCCGCCTTCGACCTCTTCGACATGTTCTTCGGGGGAGGGCGGCGTTCCGCGCGCGGGTCGGGACCGCAGCGCGGCTCCGATCTGAGGATGTCCGTCGACATCACCTTCGAGGAGTCGGTCTTCGGCGCCAAGCGGACCGTGGAGGTGCCGCGTGCCGACACCTGTCCCGACTGCGCGGGGAGCGGCGCGGCGCCGGGGACGACGCCGCACACCTGCCCCGACTGCGGGGGCAGCGGCCAGGTGCGGCGGGCGATGCAGTCCATCTTCGGCCAGGTGATGAACGTGACCGCGTGCCCGCATTGCCACGGCACCGGAAAGCTGGTGGACAACCCCTGCCAGCGCTGCCACGGCCGGGGGCTCGTGGAGGCGCGCAAGACCATCGAGGTATCCATCCCCGCCGGGGTCGACGGCGACGTCCAGGTGCGGGTCTCGGGCGAGGGCGAGGCCGGACCGCAGGGCGGGCCTCACGGTGACCTCTACCTGAGCTTCCGGGTCGCGCCCCACCCCCAGCTGATCCGCCGGGGTCAGGACCTCGTCTACGAGCTGCCGGTCTCGGTCACCCAGGCTGTGCTCGGAGACAGGATCACGGTCCCCACGGTGAGGGGCGAGACGGAGGTGGATCTGCCTGCCGGCACCCAGCCCGGCCGGGTGATCAAGATCGCGGGCCAGGGGGTCCCCCATCTCCGCAGCGGGCGTCGCGGCGACCAGATCTGCGTCGTTCGGGTGGTGGTGCCCGCGCACATCTCCGCGAAGGAGCGGAAGCTCTACGAGGAGCTGGGTGGGCGTGACGGGAAGCCGGTCGAGGTCAGGCGCGGCTTCTTCGACCACCTGCGGGACTTCTTCGCCCCCGCCGAGTAGACGCCCGGACGGCGGTCAGCCGGCCGGCTCCGGCTGGCCAGCCCAGCCGGATGTGGACTTTCTCGCGCGCTTGTCCCGATACATGTTGGTGTCGGCGCGGCGGAGCAGCTGCGCCGGCTCGCCGCCGTCCTCGGGGAACGCCGCCTGACCGATGCTGAGCCCGACCGGGACCTGCCGGTCCTCGACGGTCATCGGTTCTTCCATCCGCTGACGGACCTTGGCGCTGATCAGCTCGGCCTGAGCGGGATCGGCGTCGACGGCCACGATCACGAACTCGTCGCCTCCGAGCCTGGCGACCGTGTCCGAAACGCGAACCGACGCCTGGAGGCGGGCCGCCGTCTCTCGGAGCACCGCGTCGCCGGCACTGTGCCCCAGGGCGTCGTTCAGAGCCTTGAACCCGTCGATGTCCAGGACCAAGAGGGCCATCGGCCTGCCCGAACGGCGGGCGTTGGAGATGCCGTGCTGCAGCCGGTCGTTGAAGAGGAGGCGATTGGGCAGACCGGTGAGGGGGTCGTGCATCGCCGCGTGCTCCATCGCAGCCGACTGAATGATCAATGCGGCCTCGCTCCGATCACGGCCCCGGAGTGCCCGATCGACCATGAGCACCGCCACCAGGAAGAGGAGCGCCAGGGCCGCGCAGATGCTGAACACCGCCACCCTGAGGCTCGACACCGTCGCGAGGGCTGAGCCCGGCAGCATGGCGCGCACGACCCACGCGGTCCCGCTCGCCGGGCTGTACGCGTCGGGCCCACCGCTCCCGCTGTCGTCCAGCCCGACCGCGCCGCTCGTGAGGGCCCGGTCGACGGCCGCAGTGATCGGCGCCTCGCGGGTCCAGCTGGTCACGACGCTCGCGCCGCCCGAACCCGCTGCCGCCTCGCCCATCACCAGGCTGCCGGCTCGGTCCAGCACCAGGAGCCTCATCCCCTGCGCGGCGGCCAGAGATTGGAGGGAGGCGAGCGTCTCCCCGAGGCTGAATCGCTCGATCAGGAAGCCGCCGGCAGCCCCACCCCCCTCACGGACCGGGACGGCGACGTCGGCGGCGGGAGCTGTGAGCGACGACGGTGCCGCCACCACCAGGGAGCCGGCGCGCGCGCTGCTGGCGCCCCACCCCGATGGCAGGCCGTCCAGGGGGTCCTGGTCGCCGACCCGGAAGACGGGCGATCCGCTCGCATTGGTGAGGACGAGGCCCTGGCTCTGCGTCTCGGCCGTGAACAGGGCGGTGAGGTCGGCCGTGGCCGCCGGGTTTGCCGCGGGGCTGCCCTCCGCCAGCGCCAGGACCGGCAGCTCGTTGGCGGCACCGTCGAGAGCGGTGACACGGCCGGCGATGACCTGCTCCAGGTAGCCGGTCGCCTGCTTGCCCGCGCTGGCGAGGCGCGCGTTGACCTGGTCGGTGATGGCCGACCCGCCGAGGGACGTGCTGAGCAGCGCAACCGTGATCAGGGATGCCAGCCCGGCGGCGGCCACCAGGGCCGCAGTGCGCCGCCGTCCGATCCCGCGTCCCCGACGTCCGCCGGCATCGGGCGGGGTGGCAGGAGGGGGGTAGGCGGGCAGCGCGCGCGCCGCTGGCGCCGGCGGGTCGACGGCGAGCGGGCGGTCGGGGCTGGGGCTGCGCCCGATCAGGTCTCGGACGCTCACGGCGACGGCGACCGGAGTCTGACGAGCGAGCATCGCGCCGGCTCCGCGACGGCGTGCAAGCGCTCCGTCATCCGACCCCACGGCAACGAGCATGGGGCCCCGCCGGCAAGCCCGCGGCTTGCGCCAACCGATCGATTCAGGTCGGCCCCTCCCCCCGGGCCCGGGAGGCCCAGCTGGTCACCGCAAGTGTGCCACCGATGCAAGCCCGTCTGCAGAGCGGAACGCGTCAGATGGGCCAGACTTCCTGGAGCTCACGAGGTGGCGGCGGGCCTGACGGATCGGGACTCCCGGCGGCTCATGCTTCAGCGGGGAGGGACGTCGACCCCCTCGATCTC
>PLAK01000058.1 GCA_003134115.1 Candidatus Changshengia sp. | reverse complement strand
CGGCCACCGTCACCCAGTCATGGTGGCGGTCCGGGAAGACCTTCGGGTCCGGCCACCAGCGGATCAGCGTCCCCCGTTTCGAAGTGTGGCCCAGGGTCTCCATCGGCCCCTCGGGATAGCCGCGCTGGTAGCTCTGGCGGTAGACCCTGCCGTCCTTGTAGACCTCGGCGACGAGGCGCTCGCTCAGGGCGTTGACCACCGAGGCACCGACCCCGTGGAGGCCTCCCGCGATCTTGTAGCCGCCGCCACCGAACTTCCCGCCGGCGTGGAGCTCGGTCAGCACCATCTCCAGACCGACCTTCTTCTCGGTGGGATGCATGTCGACGGGGATGCCCCGCCCGTTGTCCAGGACCGAGACGGAGCCGTCCTCGTGGAGGGTGACCACGATGGTGTCGCAGTAACCGGCCATGGCCTCGTCGATCGAGTTGTCGACGATCTCGTTGATGAGGTGGTGGAGGCCACGGAGGTCGGTCGAGCCGATGTACATCCCGGGACGCCGGCGGACCGGTTCCAGCCCCTTGAGCGCTTCGAGCTGGCGCGCGGAATAGGAATCCCCATCCTTTCCGCCCTTGCCTCCGCCCCCGCCGCTTCGGGGTGCGGGCTTCTCGCCGTCGGGGAATTCACGGGTTATCGAGGGCGTGGTCTGGGTCAGCTGCGGTTCCTCAGAAGGGTGGCCGGCGGCCGCGTGAAGCCGATCCGGGAGCGAAGCCAGCAACCCTGCCGGTGGTGGTGTCGCTTGGGCGTGGACGGCGGCCGGTTGAGGTGAATTGCGAATTCAATTCTACCAGTCGGCGCCCCTCTGCCGGGTTGCCGGACGCCGCCCTCACGGCCGGCCGGTTCCCCATCCGCAGGGGCTCTGGGCGGCGTTCCCGGCCGGTCGGACACCGCCCGGGAACGGCTCCGGTCTGGTCAGGGAAGAGCCGTTCCGGGACACTTGGACCCATGGCCCTCGACGAATACCGGCGCAAGCGCGACTTCTCCCGTACGCCCGAGCCGAGCGGCGAGGCTCGGAGCATCGGAGGAGAGGACGACGGCCCCGATGGAGGGCTCTGGGACCGGCTCCCGGAGGGCTGCCGCTTCTGCGTCCAGATGCACCGCGCGACCCGCCTCCACTACGACTTCCGGCTCGAGCACGGGGGCGTCCTGCTCTCCTGGGCGATCCCCCGGGGCCCCTCCCTGGACCCCTCCGCCCGCCGGCTGGCCGTCCAGACCGAGGATCACCCGGTCGACTACGGCGACTTCGAGGGGGTGATCCCCTCCGGGTACGGGATGGGCACGGTGGAGCTCTGGGACGCCGGCTCCTTCGAGTGGAGCCGGGAGTCCGCCGCCGACCCGGATGCCCAGATCAAGGCGGGGGACATCAAGTTCCGGCTGGCCGGGCAGAAGTTGCGCGGCGAGTTTGCCCTGGTCAGGATCGGCGGGCGCGGCCATCACCCCGGTGCCGGCCCGGAGGCGCAGCGCAACTTCCTGCGCATCAAGAAGCGGGACGACGCGGCGGTCGCAGGCCACGACGCCGCCGGAGATGATCGCTCCGTCAAGAGCGGACGCGCCCTGGCCGAGATCGCCGCGGCCGGGGGCGGGGACCCGCGCCAGAAGCGACGCCCGGCCGAACCCATGGCGCCTCCCGCGAGCGGCGCTCCGACCGCCATGCCCGGCGCCCCGGCCCCGCCGGAGGGCACCCCCTTCGCAGTGCCCGGCGCCGCCTCGAAACCGGGTGGCAGCACGCCGGTCGCGCTCCCCTCCCCGATGCTGGCGGTCGCCGCCGACCGGCCCTTCTCCCGTGCCGGCTGGATGTACGAGCTGAAGTACGACGGCGTTCGGGCCATCGTCGCCGTCGACGGGTCGGAGGTCCGCGTGGTGGGCCGGCGCGGCCGGGACGAGACCGGCCGCTATCCGGAGGCCGCCGCCATCCCGGCCCAGCTTCGAGCCAGGACCGCCGTCCTGGACTGCGAGATCGTGGCCCTCGACGAGGCCGGACATCCCGACTTCGAGAGGCTGCAGTCGCGGATCAACGTGGGGGGTGCCGGCGATGCGGCGCGGGCGGCTGCTCGCCATCCGGTCACCTTCGTCGCCTTCGACCTGCTCTCGCTCGACGGTCGCGACCTGACCGCCACCGAGCTGCGCATTCGCAAGAAAACGCTTCGGGAACTGGTCGGCCCCTCCGGGCCGGTGCTCTTCGCCGACCACGTCGAGGAGGACGGCGAGAGCTTCTTCGCCGCGGTCTCCGAGCTGGGCCTGGAGGGGATGGTCGCCAAGCGCGCCGATTCCCTCTACCAGGCGGGACGGCGCCGCCCCGACTGGATCAAGGTCAAGGCGTGGCACACGCAGACCTGCGCGATCGCCGGCTGGACGGAGGGGCATGGCCGGCGTGGGCACCTCGGGGCGCTGGTGCTCGCCGTCCGCGGCGCCGGCGGCTGGGAGCACTGCGGCCAGGTCGGCACCGGGTTGGGGGAGGCGACCATCACCGACCTGCTCCGCCGGATGGAGCCGCTCCGCCGCCCCACCTCGCCGATCGCCGCTCCCCCGATCCTGGCCGAGGCGGTGGCCTGGGTGGAGCCCCGTCTCGCCTGCGAGGTGCGCCATGCCGGTTGGACGAGGGCGGGCGTGCTCCGGCATCCCGCCTTCCTGGCCCTCCGGGAGGACGCGGGACCGGAGGACTGCGTCGGCGAGGTGCCGGCTCAGGTCGACACGCTGATCACTCGGGCCGAGCCAGGGCACCAGCCGCCGGGGGTGAGGGCGGAGCCTCCGTCCTGGGCTGATTCGCCGTCGCTGGTGCCCGAGGCGGCACGGCTCGAGCTCCGGTCCGAGACGCCACCGTCCGCGGTTGCGCCTGGGGTGGCCCGACCCGAGCTTCCGCCCGAGGTGGCCGAGGCGCTCGAGGCCCTCCCCGGCCTGCGCCCCGACGACTGGTGGCAGATCGGGTCGCGGCGACTGCATCTCACCCGACTCGACAAGCCGATCTGGCCCGAGCCCGTGATCACCAAGCGCCGGATGATCGACTACTACGTCCGGATGTCGCCCTACCTCCTGCCGTACCTCCGTGATCGCCCGCTCTCGACCCAGGTCTTCCCCGACGGCGTGACCGGCCACTCCTTCTGGCGCAAGGACAAGCCCAGCCACGCTCCGGAGTGGATCGACTCCTGGCTCTTCCAGGGCGAGACCGGGAGCAAGCGGTGGATCCTGGTCCAGGAGGCGGCCACGCTCGGCTGGCTGGCCAACGCCGGCGTCGTCGACCTTCACCCGTGGCATTCCCGGGTCGACGCCCCCGACCAGCCGGACTGGGCGGTCTACGATCTCGACCCCTTCGAGCCGGCCAGCTTCGACGACGTCCGCGACATCGCCCGGCTGGTGAAGGCCGCCCTCGACCACCTGGGACTGCGCGGCCTGCTCAAGACGAGCGGCCAGACAGGGCTCCAGATCTATGTGCCGCTCCGCCGCGGCCCCGACTACGCTCGGGTTCGAGGCTGGGTGGAGGAGGTGGCCCGGGCGATCGGGCGGGTGGAGCCGGATCGGATCAGCTGGGAGTGGGCGGTGAGCCGGCGAGCCGGGAGGATCCGGATCGACTACACCCAGAACATCATCAACAAGACGCTGGCGGCCCCCTATTCGCTCCGGCCCCTGCCCGGGGCCACGGTCTCGACCCCGCTCGCCTGGGAGGAGCTGGACGATCCCGATCTCCGCCCCGACCGCTGGACCATCGAGACCATCTGGGAGCGCCTCCAGAGCGTCGGAGACCTCTTCAGAGGCGTGCTCGACGGTGACCAGCTCCTGCCTCCCCCAGCGGCCGGCCGCTAGGGGACCCCTCTGATCTCAACAGGGCTCGCCGCCCCTCGGCGGCCCGGCAGAGCCGGTCTCTCGCCAGTCGCCGGGCCGTGGGCCCGCCGTCNNCTCCGGCGCAGGCCATAGAATTTCGAACATGGCTGTCCTGCTCCTCAATGCGTCACTACAGCCGCTGAACGTGATCAGCCATCGGAGGCTGGTCGTGCTGCTGAGCAAGGAGCGGGTCGCCTTCCTGGACGCGGACGCGGAGGTCCGCGCTGCGGCGGCCCTCCAGGACCGGCGCATCCCCGAGGACGTGGTCATCGTGCGCCTGCTCCGCAACATCCACGTCCCGCGCCGGGTGCTCCGGCCCAACCGGCGCAATCTGCTGCTTCGCGACGACAACACCTGCCAGTACTGCGGCCTGGTCGCCGTTGCCGCGGAGCTCACCGTCGATCACGTCATCCCCGTCTCGCGGGGCGGTGCACCGGACCGTTGGGACAACGTCGTGCTTGCCTGCAAGCGGTGCAATTGGCGCAAGGCCGATCACCTCCCCGCCGAGGTGGGGATGCACCTTCACCGTGCGCCCGGGCCGCTCACCCAGGAGTACGCCCACATCATCTTCCTGCGCTACCCGGCGCTCAAGGCGGCCTACGAGGCGTTCTGCGCCACCGCCGCCGCCTAGCCCGACGCTGCCCTCCGGCGGCCGAGCCGCGCCCGGACGCAGCCGGCCGTCCCCCGCGGCGAGGGGGCCGGCCGCGTCTCTCAGGGAAATCCCATCCAACTCTCGCGGCCCTCTCATGCTTTCGCAAGCTTCGGGGCGTAGGGTGTTGAGGTGACCCACAGCCCCGGGAGCCGTCTGCTGCTGGCTTCGGCCGTCTCCCTGGGAGTTGCCCTGATCGCGGTGCTGGCCCCCTGGGCCGCCTCGCCCGCCGTCGGGAAGGCCGCCGCCCATTCACGGTCGATATCGGTCCTCGCGGTCCACCCGTCGGTGACGGCAAGGCCGGTCGCCGCGCCGGCCACGACCCCGACACCGCAGTCGACGCCGTCGCCGACCCTGGCGGTGACCCCCCTGGTCAACCTCACCGAGGCTGAGCTTCCGATCAGCTACCACTCCCAGCAGGACGGCGACTGGTGCGATCCCACGGACATCGAGATGTGGCTCCAGGCCGACGGCGTCCCCCTCCACGGGCTCGACGACTACGCCGTCCAGCAGGGCTTCTGGAACTACGAGCTCGCCAACAATGACGGCTACACGCTCTCGCAGTGGAACGCGTCCCCCTATGCCGTCGCCCTCACCCTCGACCACTTCGGCGGGTGGGACGACATCGGTGATGATCCGCAGCCGACCGCGGAGGCCGCGGGCGTGGTCATCTCGTACAGCCTGGACGTGCTGCAGCAGCCGGTCATCGTCATGGTCGGTGGCGGCGTGCACTACGTCCTGGTCACCGGCGTCACCCTGAGCGCTGGGGGCGCGGACGCTCCGCCCCTCTCGGTCACGGTCGACGACCCGCTCGCCTACGGCGTTGGTGGCACCCCTCCGGCCGGCTCCGACGGGACCGAGACGATGAGCTGGGACGAATTCACGGACTGGTACACGGCCAACACCGCCCACGGCGGTCCCTGGGCCGGTGAGTGGGTGGTGATCGCCGCCGGCACCCCGCTGGTCGGCTGAACGGCCGCACCGGCGACCGTCACTTTCGATAGTTAGTCTATATAATTACCTCCATGCCCCCCGGACGCGCTGGGGTGAGGGGCTCGGAGTGGCAGGATGGGCAGCCCAGGACGTCGACGCGTGGAGGTGAGATGACCATGGCGGAGGATCGCTTCGGGGCTCGCGCCGAGTTGCCCGGTAGACTGGCCTACTTCCGGCTCGAGGCCCTCGCCCGGCGTGGGGTCGGCGACGTCTCCCGGCTGCCGATGACGCTGAAGATCCTCTTGGAGAACCTGCTCCGCCACGCCGGGGACCGGTTCGTGACCGACGACGACGTGGCCGCGCTCGCCGGATGGGACGGACACGCGCCCGCGCAGGACCGTGAGCGCGCCTTCGTCCCGGCCCGGGTGCTGCTCCAGGACTTCACCGGCGTCCCCGCAGTCGTCGACCTCGCCGCCATGCGCAGCGCCGTCCAGCGATCGGGAGGCGACCCGGGCCGCATCGACCCACTGGTCCCGGTCGACCTGGTCGTCGACCACTCGGTCCAGGTCGACGCCTACGGCAGCGCCGCCGCCTACGGGCGCAACATCGAGCGCGAGTACGAGCGCAACCATGAGCGCTACGCCCTCCTGCGCTGGGCCCAACAGGCGTTCCACGGCTTCCGCGTCGTGCCCCCGGGCATGGGCATCGTCCACCAGGTCAACCTGGAGTACCTCGCCGACACGGTGACCGTCCGCGAGCTGGACGGGGTGCGCACGGCCTTCCCCGACACCGTGGTCGGCACCGATTCGCACACCACCATGGTCAACGGGGTCGGCGTCCTCGGCTGGGGTGTCGGCGGCATCGAGGCCGAGGCCTGCATGCTCGGCCAGCCGCTCTTCCTGCTCACCCCGGTGGTCGTCGGGGTCCGATTCCACAATGCGCTGGCGGCCGGGACCACCGCCACGGACCTGGTCCTCACCCTCACCGAGATGCTCCGCCGCCACGGCGTGGTCAACAAGTTCGTGGAGTTCTGCGGCAGCGGCCTCTCATCGATGTCGGTACCCGACCGGGCGACCCTCGCCAACATGTCTCCGGAGTTCGGAGCCACCGCCTCGCTCTTCCCGGTGGACGACCAGACCCTCCGCTACCTGCGTGACACCGGTCGCGACCCCGCCCGTGTCGAGCTGGTGGAGCGCTACTGCAAGGAGCAGGGGCTGTTCCGCACGGATCAATCGGAGACCCCGGTCTTCACCGAGCTGCTCGACTTCGACCTGGCCTCCGTCGTGCCCTCGGTGGCGGGGCCGCGCCGGCCCCAGGACCGGGTCTCCCTCGGCCAGGTGCGCCAGTCGTTCGAGGCCGTCTACGGGCCCTCGGCTGACGGCGGAACCGGGATCGCCGGCGCCGCACTCGCCGGCTCCTCGGGGCGCGAGCTGGGCAAGGGCGCGGTGGTCATCGCCGCCATCACCTCGTGCACCAACACCTCGAATCCCTCGGTGATGGTGGCCGCCGGTCTGCTCGCCGCCAAGGCGGCGGAGCGGGGGCTCCGGCCCCCGTCCTACGTGAAGACCAGCCTGGCGCCGGGCTCCCGGGTGGTCACCGACTACCTGGAGCGGGCCGGCCTGCTGGCACCCCTGGCCGGCCTCGGCTTCGACCTGGTCGGCTACGGCTGCACCACCTGCATCGGCAACAGCGGACCGCTTCCCCCCGAGGTGGCCGCCGAGGTGGAGAGCCGCGAGCTGGCCGTCTGCGCGGTGCTGAGCGGCAACCGCAACTTCGAGGGGCGCATCCACCCCCAGGTGCGGGCGTCGTACCTCGCCTCGCCGCCGCTGGTGGTCGCCTTCGCGCTGGCGGGGACGGTGGACATCGACCTCACCAGCGAGCCGATCGGCGCGGGCTCCGACGGCCGGCCGGTGTTCCTGCACGAGATCTGGCCGAGCGCTGAGGAGATCAGCGGGGCGGTGGCGCGTGGCCTGGGCAGGGACCTCTTCAGCCGCGAGTATTCGCGCATCTTCGAGGGCGACGCAAACTGGAAGGAGCTGCCGTCGCCGTCAGGGGCGATGTTCGAGTGGGACCCGGACTCGACCTACGTGCGCGAGCCCGGCTTCTTCACCGAGATGGACGCCTCGCCCCGGCCGATCGCCGATGTCGAGGGCGCACGGGCGCTCGCCTATCTCGGCGACTCCATCACCACGGACCACATCTCCCCGGCGGGGAGCATCGCGCCCGGCTCGCCCGCGGCGGGCTACCTGCGCGAGCACGCTGTCGAGCCACGCGATTTCAACACCTACGGCGCCCGGCGGGGCAATCACGAGGTGATGNNGACGCCGCTCATCGTGCTGGCGGGCAGGGAGTACGGATCGGGGTCCTCGCGCGACTGGGCGGCCAAGGGGCCGGCGCTGCAGGGGGTGCGCGCGGTCATCGCGCAGTCGTTCGAGCGCATCCACCGCAGCAACCTGGTGGGGATGGGAGTCCTCCCGCTGCAGTTCCACGAAGGCGAGAGCGCCGAGTCGCTGGGGCTGGACGGCCGGGAGAGCTTCACCATCCGCGGCATCGCCGCTGTCAGGCCCGGTGGGACGCTCACCGTCGAGGCGCGGCGCGAGAGCGGCGAGGCGGTGCGTTTCGAGGCGACCGTCCGTCTCGACTCCGAGACCGACCTCGACTACTACCGCAACGGCGGGATTCTCCCGATGGTGCTGCGCCAGCTGATGGCACCGCCGGACGCCCCCGGCTGATACCGGCTGTGAGCTGGCAGCACCCGGAGGCGCTCTAAGGGTTCACGACCGGCGACCGGCCGCGTCTACGCCTCGTCGGCCTCCTCGGGTCGCGTCGTGAACGACTCCAGCCAGCGGGTCAGCTGCTTGGTCGTCCTGGTCAGGCTCCCGGCGCTCCGCTCCACGAACTCACCGAACCGCTCGCCGTAGTGGTCCACCGCCCGCCGGAACTCCGCGGATGGAGGAGGCTCTTCACCGCGGTGAACGTACTCGCCGGCGATGATGCGGTCGTATTCCCCGCTCTTGACCCAGCGGGTCAGCTCGTAGACCCTCCGGACCGGGAACGGGTGGGTGGAGCCCAGCTCCGAGCCCAGGCGCTGGCGCCTGTCGAAGAGGTCGTCCCATTCGACGTACTCGTCTGCCTGCTGGATGAAGGCGTCCAGGTTGAGCCCCTCGGGTCCGCCCCCGGCCAGGTGCATGAGCGCTCGGCAGGGCACCAGCGGGTCGCGGAGGACGATGGCGGCGGCACGGTCGCAGCTCAGCTCTGCGGCGCGATACCAGGCGAGCAGCGCCGCGATCAGGGCCTGCAGAGGGATCCGTCCCATGAGCGGCAGGCGGGGCACCGTGAAGCTCAGCAGCAGCTGCAGAGTCGTGCGGTAGCGCACATGCTCCGAGAGCACGTGTCCCGCCTCGTGGGCGAGCACCGCTCTGAGCTCGGGCTCATCGAGCATGGGCACGATGCCGGACTGGAGGAGGACGGTGGGCCGGTGGGCGCCGAGGGTGAGGGCGTTGGCGAGCGGAGCCTGGATGATGTGAAGCGTCGGCACCGCGGCGATGTCGAGCGTCGTGTAGGCGGCCCGATGGGCGCTCCAGATCTCCGGCAGCTGGTGCTCTCCGAGCCGCACGCTGTTGCCCAGCAGGAGCTGCATCATCCGGCGCTCAACGGTCAGCTCGAGCAGCTTCTTGACCACGGGGTCGAAGAAGGGCAGCCGATGCAGGAACGCGGTGGCGGCACGGTCGGCGGGATGCTCGTAGGCCTTGGGGCTGATGCCGGTGTACGGCGGCAGCGCGGGTGCCGCGGTGGGCGTCTCCGGGGTCATCGGTGTGCGCGACCTCCTTGAGCGCCTGCAGCCCCCGGAGGGGCTCGCGGCGTGCTGCCGAGTATAGCCACCGCTCCAGGCGAGCTCTCGAGCCCGCCGGGCGAGGACGGCCGGGTGGCTGGGGGTGGTGCGGCGGAGGCAGACCGACCGCGAACATCCGTGCCAGTATCATCGAGCACGTGAAGCCCGCTCCCCGCCGCTGGGAGATCAGCGAAGCCCTCGCCATCCCCGGGCAGACGCCCGTGCTCGGCCGCGTCCTGGCAAGCAGGGGACTGGACGGCGCTGAAGCCGCCGCCTTCCTCTCCGGCGGCGTGGAGCTGCTCGATCCCTTCGGTTTGGAGGGGATGGCGGACGCCGTCGTCACCCTCGGCGTGGCAGTCACCGAGGGGCGGCGCATCGCCGTCTACGGGGACTACGACGCCGACGGGGTGACCGCCTGCGCGATGCTGACCCGGGCGCTGCGGGCGGGCGGCGCCGACGTCCTCCCCTACATCCCCAACCGGATGACCGAGGGTTACGGGCTCCACGCCGCGGCCCTGGAGGAGCTGGCCGCCCAGGGCGTCCGCTGCGTGGTCACCGTCGACTGCGGCACCAGCTCGGTCGAGGTCGCCGCCAACCGGCCGGCGGGCATGGCCCTGGTGGTGACCGACCACCACCTGCCGCTCGCCCCCGACGGCAGCCCACCCCGGCTGGCACCCGCCGACGCCCTGGTCAACCCCAAGCAGCCGGCCGACACGTATGGCTTCGACGGCCTCGCCGGGGCCGGAGTGGCCTGGAAGCTGCTCTGCGCGCTGGAGTCCGAGGGGATCGTGCCCGCCGGTCAGGCCGACGCCTTCATCGGTCTCGCCGCCCTGGGGACGATCGCCGACATGATGCCGCTCCGCGGCGAGAACCGGACCATCGTCCGCCGCGGGCTGGGGCGAATCCTGGATCTGCCGGGGTTGCGCGCCCTGGCTCAGGCCGCCGCCGTCTCGGCCCCCCTCGGCGCCTCCGACGTCGCCTTCGGCCTCGCCCCGAGGATCAATGCGGCCGGTCGGATGGAGGACGCCCGCCTGGCCCTCGACCTCTGCCTGAGCGACGATCCGGACGCGTGCGCCGGCCTGGCCCGCCACCTCGACCAGCAGAACCGGAGCCGCCAGGAGGCGGTTGCGGCGGCTCTGGCGGAGGCCGAGGAGCGGGTTGCCGAGCTTCCCGACGAGACGCCGGCGATCGTCATCGGCGACCCGGGCTGGCCGATGGGGATCGTGGGNNGCTCTCGACCACGCCGCCCCCACCCTGCTCCGCTACGGCGGCCACGCCGCGGCGGCAGGCTTCAGCCTGAGGGCGGAGGATTTCGAGCGCTTCCGCGACCTGATCTCGGAGGCGTGCGCCGAGCAGGCCACAGCCCGACCGCGCGAGCGCGTCTTCCACGTCGACAGCGAGATCGGATGCGCGGATGCGACCCTCGAGCTCTGCGCCCAGCTGGAGGGGGTCGAGCCCTGCGGGATCGGCAACCCCACCCCGCTGCTCGCCATCCGCGGCTGCGAGGTGGTGAGCACGCACACCTTCGGCAGAGAGGGACAGCACGTGAAGGTCGCGCTCCGGGACGGCGGGCGGGGGACGGTGGAGGCCATCGCCTTCAACAAGCCCGGCCTCGTCGGGCACCTGCCACGGGGGCGGCGCATCGATGTCTGCTTCGCCCTGGAACGGGACAGCTGGCAGGGACAGGTCCGGGTCCGGGCCCGGTTGCGCGACCTGAGGCCGGCGCGAGCCGAGCGGCCGGCGACGGTGGAGGAGACGCTCCGCGTTCCGGTCTGAGCGGTGCCTCAGCTCGCCTTGCGCTTGCTCCGGGTGACCGACATCCGTGTCGCCCGCTCGGGCAGCCAGTCCGACCGGCGGCGGCGCTCCCCGGGCTCCAGGGACGGGGAGGTCACCTGGGTCTCGGGGACCCAGTCGGCGAGACGGCGGCGTGGGTGGTCGGGTCCCGAGGGACGGTCGGGGGCGACGAAGATGTGCATGTCGAGATCCTCACCGCAGGCGAGGATGTCCGCGGTGCGGCGCGGCACCCGCCCGCACGCGACGTGGCGCCCGTGCACCTTCCCGTCCGCGTCCACGCCGGTCTGCTCGAAGCGGAAGAGCTCCTGGATCTGGACCTCCCCGTGCTCCACGCCGTAGATCTCGGAGATGCTGAGGATGCGCCGGCTGCCGTCGCGCAACCGGCCCTGCTGGACGATGAGGTCGATCGCATTGCCGATCTGACCCCGGACGGCCGCCGTGGGAAGCTCGGTGCCGGCCATCAGGACCATGGTCTCCAGGCGGGAGATCGCCTCGCGCGGAGAGCTGGCGTGCAGGGTCGTCAGCGAGCCGTCGTGCCCGGTCGACATCGCCTGGAGCATGTCCAGCGCCTCACCCCCGCGGCACTCGCCCACGACCAGCCGGTCCGGGCGCATGCGCAGGGAGCTGATCACCAGGTCGCGTACCAGGATCTGGCCGCGGCCCTCGACGTTGGAGGGGCGTGTCTCCAGGCTCAGCACATGGCGCTGCCGCAACCTCAGCTCGGCCGCGTCCTCGATGGTCACGATCCGCTCGTTCTCGGGGATGAAGCTGGAGATGACGTTCAGGGTGGTGGTCTTGCCGACGCCGGTCCCGCCGCTGATCAGGATGTTGAGCCGGGCCCGCACGCACGCGCGCAGGAAGCCCATCATCTCCGCGGTCGCCGTGCCCTCCTCGATGAGATCGCTGACCTCGAGGCCCGTGGTCAAGAAACGCCGGATGGTCAGCGTCGGGCCCTTGAGCGAGACCGGGGGGATGACGACGTGGATCCGGGACCCGTCCTCCAACCGCGCGTCGACCATCGGCGAGCTCTCGTCGATGCGCCGGCCGACCCGGCTGACCATCCGGTCGATGACCTGCATCAGCTGGTCCGCGGTCTCGAACCGGTATGGGGTCAGCGAGAGGCGCCCGGCCCGCTCGATCCAGATCTCGTCCGGCCCGTTGACCATGATCTCGGTGATCGTGGGGTCGGCGAGGAGCCGCTCCAGGGGGCCGAAGCCGAGCAGCTCGTGATGGATCCGGGTGACGGTCGCGATGCCCTCCTCGAGGTCGAGGGGCTGTCCGAGCGCGCAGGCGATCTCGTTGACGAGCTCGGCGAGCCGCTCGCGCACCGCTTGGTCGTCGGTCTCCGACAGGTAGGCGGTGTCGTCGACGAGGCGCGCGTGCACCTGCCGGCGCAACAGCTGATAGCGGGTCTCGCCGGAGTCCTCATCGACCATCTCACGCTCGGTCTGCCGCGCGCCGAGGAGGCGGCTGCTCAGCTGCATCGCGCTGAGCGCGTTGAGGGGCTGATCGAGGGCCATCTGCGGGAGCGCAGTGGCCAGCACATCCTGGCTGCCCCGGTCGGTGGTGTGCCAACGTGGCATTGGATCTCCCCTGAGGCCAACTCGTTCCCGAGTGAGAGTTGCCTCCCCCGCACCTCTCGCTTGCCGACGCCGCGGACTCAACGCGCGTCGTTAGACGCGCCTGATCGTATCACCCCCGACCCCTTCCCGCAANNTCAACCAGATAGGCGTTGACGGCGGTCTGGACGCAGGCGCTGAAGCCATACGACGTGTGGCCGTAACCGTCCCGTGTCAGCAGCACCGATCCGGCGATCTGTTGCTGGAGGGCGACCGACCAGGCGTAGGGCGTGGCCGGATCGTGGGTGGCTCCGACCAGGAGGATGGGGGGGACGCCGGTCACGTCGAGCGCTGCCGGCGCCGTCCCGTGGTCCGGCCAGTAGGCGCAGGTGAGCACCCCGTAGACCTCGTCCTGTCCGAAGTGGGGCTCGGCGGCCTGCACCGAGAGAGCCATGGCGTCGTAGTCGGCGAGGTTGTCCGGAACGCTGTGATCGGCACAGTTGATCGCCACGTTGGCCGGCGTGCTGTGGTCGTAGCCCAGCGGGCCCCTGCCGGTGTAGCTGTCCACCAGCGACTGGAGTGAGGCGACCTTGCCCTGGGCGGCCTGGGCGAGGGCCGTGTAGAAGCCGCCCCAGGACCCCGGGTCGTACATGGCGGCCACCAGTCCGCCCACCACCGTGCCCGGCCCCACCGTCCGTCCGTCGGCTGTCTCGACCGGGCTGTCGGCGAGCCGCGCCAGCAGAGCGGTGATCGTCGCCCCGGGGTCCGACCCCAGAGGACAGCCGGTCTCAGCCTGGCAGCGGCTCACGAACTCGTCGTAGCTCGCCTCGAAGCTCGCCCCCTGCTGCACGGACTGCTCCATGAAGCCGAGGGCCGGGTCGATGTCGCCGTCCAGGACCATCGCCCGGACATGGGTGGGGAAGAGGCTCGCGTAGGTGGCTCCGAGCGCCGTCCCATATGAGAAGCCCAGGTAGGTCAGCTGCGGGTCGCCGAGCGCTGCCCGGAGCGCGTCCATGTCGTGGGCGGCGTTGACCGTGCCGACGTAGGGGAGCAGCCACCCGCTGTGGAGGCGGCATGATGAGTCGAAGGCCAGCGTGCTCGCGACCAGGTCCGCCTCCGCGGTCGCGGAGCCCGCCACCAGGGGGTCCAGCCCCGCGTCGTGGTCCAGACCGTCGGTGCCCTCGCAGGTCACGGCGTCTGGTCCGGTCGTACCCCGCGGGTCGAAGCCCACGATGTCGAAGCGCCGGTTGAGGGTGGCGAAGAGCGGGTAGGCCTGGTCCACGAACTGGACCCCGGACTCCCCGGGCCCACCGGGGTTCACGAGCAGGGAACCGATCCGCTCCGCCGGGTCCGTGGCCGGCACCACCACAACCGAGGTGGGGATGGTGCCCAGGGACGGCTCCGCGTAGTCGAGGGACACCCAGAGGGTGTCGCAATGGGCTCCGGGAGGCGGGGTCGCGCTGCAGGTGGCCGGCACCAGCCCGGGTGGGGTGCTGGACGGTCCCGAGCCGGCGCTCGGAGATGGCGCGGAGCCGGCGCCGGCCCCGGCCCCGGAGGCCAACGATGCCGGCCCTCCGGCAAGCAGGAGGAGAGCTGTGGCGCCGAGAGAGGCGATCCACGGGCGGGGCTCCGTTCGCATCCC
>PLAK01000158.1 GCA_003134115.1 Candidatus Changshengia sp. | reverse complement strand
TGGACCGCAGGCCGTCGGCCGGCGGCGGCAGGCGCGACAGCGGGGGTCGCGGAGGCCACGGGCGCGGCCGGCCGGTCACCGGCGGTGGCGGGCCCGGGCGCGATCAGGCCGAGCGTCCCCCCCACCGGGACGGTGTCGCCCTCGGCGGCGGTCACCTCGACGAGAACCCCGGACGCCGGGGCGGGGACCTCGATGTCGACCTTGTCGGTGGTGACCTCGACGAGGGTCTCGCCCTCGCTCACCGGATCGCCGGCGTGCTTGACCCAGTTGACGACGGTCCCCTCGGTCACCGACTCGCCCATCGCGGGCAGGGTCAGCCGGACTGTTTCGGGCACTGGTGAGATCAGCCTGTGAGATGAAGGGGATTCGGAGGGCTCTTGGCGCACTGGGCGCCCGCTCAGGCCCCTATCCTCTCATCCCCACGGCGAGGCGCGGCCCGCGCCGTCACATCTCGTGATGGGATGGTGGCGGGGTTTCGCGCCAAAGACGGCGAGGTATTCACGAGTCGGGCGCCCAGAGCGGCGACGGCCCAAACTTCACGATATGGCAACCACCTTCCGGGATTACTACGCGACCCTCGGCGTCCCCCGCACGGCGACGGAGAAGGAGATCAAGGCTGCCTTCCGGAAGCTGGCCCGGAAACACCACCCCGACGTCAACCAGGGGAGCAAGGAGTCCGAGGCCCGGTTCAAGGAGCTAACCGAGGCGTACGAGGTGCTCGGTGACCCCGAGAAGCGCAGCACCTACGACGAGCTGGGCTCCCAGCCCCAGGGGTACGAGGCGTTCTCGGGAGCGGGGCGGCCCGGCGCCCGGAGTGCCGCGGGCGGGCCCCAGGTGGAGTACCGCACCGTCTCGCCGGACGACCTCGAGTCGCTCTTCGGCACCGCCGCCAACCCCTTCTCCGACTTCTTCCACGACGTCTTTGGCCGGGGCTCCGCGGCCGCCCATGGCGCGACCGGAGCGGGTACCGGCCGAGCGCGCCACCCTGCCACCCCCTCGCCGCGCCGCGGCGGGGACGTGGAGGGGGAGGCGGAGATCAGCCTCGAGGAGGCGTTCCGGGGCACGACCCGCACCCTGGAGCTGACCGGCGCGTCCGGCAACCGGCGGGTCGAGGTCCGCATCCCGGCCGGGATCAGGGACGGGGCCAAGGTGCGCGCCTCCGGACAGGGCGGCCCGGGCGCGGATGGCGGGGCCGCCGGCGACCTGCTGGTCAAGGTGCGACTGCGACCCCACCACACCTTCATCCGCGACGGGGACAACCTGCGGGTCCGCGTCCCCGTGCCACTCGGAGTTGCCCTCCTCGGCGGCAGCGTCGAGGTGCCCACCCCGGGCCACAAGCGGGTCGCCCTCACCGTCCCCGCCGAGACCCAGAACGGCGCCCAGCTCCGGCTCCGCGGCCTGGGGATGCCGAAGCTCCACGGCGACACGGCCGGCGACCTGATCGCGGAGGTGGACATCCGCCTGCCCGTGCACCTGACCGAGGAGCAGCGCAAGGCGGCGGAGAGCTTCCCGCAGATCTGAGCCGCCGTCCCTCAGCCCGGCATCGGGGCGGAGCCGGGCGTCAGGACCCGCTGCAGGGCCAGCTCCACGACGCCGGTGGCCTCGGGGACGGAGAGCCCCTGGGCGATCCGCAGCTCGTCCCACGCCGCCCAGCCGGTCGTCATCTGGGCGGCGGCCAGGGTCAGCGCGGGGCTGGCTGCACCCCGTATCTCGGAACCGAAGACCGCGGCGACCTCCTCGGACGCCAGCCGGTTCCAGCGCCGGCGGCTGGCCTGGAGCGCGGGCGACCCCTGCTCATAGCGCAGCGCCGCCCGCCGCAGCGGGCTGATCCGCTCCAGCGTGCGCGCCCGCTGCTCCGTGAAGCGACGCAGCCGGACCGGGAAGGCGAGGCCCGGGTCCACCGCCCTCCATCCGGCGGTGACCATGGCCAGATGGCCCTCGGCCACCGCGGCGTGCAGGGTCTCCAGGTCGGGGAAGTGGAGGAAGAGCGCCCGCTCCGACACCCCGGCCCGGGCCGCGATCCGGCGCGAGGTGGGGGCCGGGTCGCCGGCCTCGATGAGCGCGATGGTGGCCGCGACGATGGCGGAGTGGGTGCGGGGACCCCGGGCGACCCGCCCGTCGGTGCCGGCCACCACCATGGCGGTCACGCCGGCGCCTGGATGGACCAGCCCGCACCCCCGGCGATGGCATCCAAGCCCTCGGATGAAGGTGCGGCGCCGCCGGCCAGGTCCAGGGTGACCAGCAGCCTGCCGGCGCCTCGGGGGTCGGTCACGGTGTAGGTGAGGNNTCCCGGCGCAGGGCGATCAGCTCCCGGTGCAGACGGAGCGCCTCGGCCTGCCGGGCGTTCGCCGGGGTGGGGGCGGATGGCAGCGGTGGACGGACCGCGTCGTCGCCGCCGGGGCGACCCTCGACGCGACCCTCCCAGGCCAGCTCGTCGCCGTAGTAGGTGCACGGCACGCCGGGAACGGTGAGCAGGACGGCGAGGGCGGGGCCCAGGAGGGCGGGGTCATGGAGCCGGCTGGCCAGCCGGGTGACGTCGTGGTTGCCCACGAAGGTGACCGGCGCAAAGGCTTTGCCAAAGGTCTGGTGACGGCGCAGCGCCCAGGCCAGCTCGAAGAGGTTGGCGTCGTTGAGGGAGCTCCAGATCGCCTGGTACAGCTCGTACTGCGTGATGCTGTCGAGCCCGCTCTCCTCCACGAAGCGCACGTAGTCGCCGTGCACCTTCTCGCCGAAGAGGAAGGCCTGGGGGTGGACGCTGCGCACCGTTTGGCTCAGAGCGGCGAGAAAGGCTTCGGGGATCAGATAGGCCACGTCCAGGCGCCAGCCGTCGGCGCCGCGGTCCAGCCAGTGGCGGCACACCGCGACCGCCCATTCGAGCACCTCGGGGTTGGCGTGGTTGAGCGCGACCAGCTCCTGGTGGCCCTCGAAGTCGGCATAGGCGAAGCCATCGGGACCGGCGGCGGCGAAATCGAGGCGGAACCAGGGCGCGAAAGGCGAGGCGGCGCCACGGGAGAGCACGTCCCGAAACGCGGGGAAGGCGCGCCCCACATGGTTGAAGACGCCGTCCAGGACGAGCAGCAGGTCGCGCTCGTGGCAGGCGTCCGCGAAGGCCGCGAAGTCCTCCTCATCACCCAGGCGCTGGTCGATCCGAAAGGGGTCGACGGTGTCGTAGCCGTGGGTGGAGGAGACGAAGATCGGGGTCAGCAGCACACCGCCCCAGCCCAGAGACCGGACGTGGTCGAGCCATGCCTCGAGCCGGCGGAGGCCGCTTCCGCACAGCGCGGCGGCCTCGGGGTCGGGATTGGCAGCGGGGGCCCCAGCCGCCCCCAGGCTGTGGAGGTGGTAGAGGACGCGGCCCCGCATCCCGGCGGGAAGCTCGGGCATGGAAGCAGGTTAGCATGGTACATGCACTGTTGCTGCATATTTTATGTAGGTTGACGCACTACCACCGTTCTGTGTAATATCCCCGGCGTCGGCTGCCTCGGCGGCCGGCGGCCGGAGGGGCGGCCGATTGCCACACGCGCATTCGGGAGGCCGCTCAGATGGATTCGCTGACCGCGCTCGTCAACAGCTGGGTCTCGCTCGCCCAGGGCATCGTCGCCAGCATCGGCACGCTGGCCCTCCTGACCGCCTTCGTCTACAGCATCGTCGCTGTCGACCAGCGGAACGCGTACGAGGCCAAGCGGTGGATCAGCCGGATCGTGGTGGGCACGATCGGGGCGGAGCTCGCCGGGACGCTCACTCACGCGCTGCTCGCGACCATCCCCAACGGCATGCACTGAGGAGCTGTCGTGGGCACGATGCTGATCGCGGCGCAGTCGACGAGCCTCGGGGGGGTGATCGGGCAGCTGCTGAGTGACTTCTCGTCCAGCGGGCGCAACGACGTCATCACGCTGCTCAATCGCTACCTCTTCAGCACGGTGGACGTGTCACGTCCGGGATCCGAGTCGCTGACCTCCAACGCCGCGCTCGCCGGCCTGAACCACGACGTCAGCCTGGCCGGAGACGCGCTGCTGGCCCTCGTCGTCGTTGTGATCGCACTGCGCGCGGTCCTGGAGCGCAGCGTGTATTCCGAGCACGCGCTCCGGGCCATGCTGCCGAAGGTGCTGGTCGGCGTGATCCTGATGCACTCCTCGCTCAGCCTGATCCAGATGGCGATCGACCTCAACAACGCGCTGACCGGATTCGCCGCCGGGGCCGGCGGCAACCCGATGCCGTGGACCGACCCGCTCTCGACATCGGCTCTGACCAGCTCGAGCCTGGCCCAGGACCTGTTCGAGATCGTGGTGGTGCTGGCCCTGGTGGTCACGGTGGCGCTCCTCGCCATCTCCTACGTGATCCGGATGGCGGTGCTCCAGGTGCTGATCGCCACCGCTCCGCTGGCGGCCCTGGCCACCATCCTCCCGGAGACGAGGGGGTACGGCCGGACCTGGGGCCGGCTCTTCGTCGTCGCGCTCTTCATGCAGGCCGCCCAGGTCATGGTGCTCCGGGTGGCGACGGTCACCGGGCTCGCCGCGGGCAACGGACTGGCCGCGACCCTCTACGCGCTGGCGGCACTCTGGGTGAGCCTCAAGGTGCCCGGTTTCCTGGCCTCCGCGGCCCGGGTTCCCGCGGACATCGCCGCGATCGGAAGCGGCCTGGCCGGTCAGGCACGCCGCATCCCGCTCCCCCTGCCGGCTCGTGGCATCTGACCGGCCCTGACCATGTTGCGCGCGATCTCGACCATCACCGCGGCGCTGGTCATCGGGCTGAGCGCGCTCGGCGGCGTCGCCACCGCCTCCGGCGGCGGCACGGGATATCCCGCCGGCCAGTGCACAGCGTATGTGGCCTCGCAGCTGTCATGGGTCCCGTCGGACTGGGGAAACGCGGACCTGTGGCTGATCGACGGGCGCCGCTCCGGCTTCACCACCGTCAGCGGAGCCGACGTCGTCGCGGTGCATCCCGGAGACGTGGCCGTCATCGCCGCCGACGCTCAGACCCGCAACGGCAAGGCATCCGGCGACGGGCACGTCGGCATCGTGACCGCCGTCGATCGGGGCGCCGGGACCGTGACCCTCTCATCCGAGAACTGGCCGGAGGGAGACAGCCAGCCCAGGTCGCTGACCTTCGACACCTCTGACATCGAAGGCTACATCGAGCCCCCGGCCGGCGCCTCGATGCCCGCATCTGCGCTCGGCGACTTCGCCGAGCGCGCCCCCCAAGTGAACCTCCCTCTGCCCCGCACGGCCGAGTGAGCAGCCAGCGTCAGCATCAGTCAAGGAGACGGACATGGTCAACAGGGTGATCCTCATCGGCAATCTGACCAAGGACGCGGAGAGCCTGCCATCGAGCGGCAAGCCGATGACGCGCATGCGTCTCGCCACCAACAGCATCTGGCGCGACTCCGAGGGGAACCGGCAGGAGGAGACCGAGTACCACGCGGTCATCTGCTTTGGCCGGCTCGCAGAGGTCTGCGCGCTGTACTGCACCCGGGGGCGGCGCGTCTACGTCGAGGGCAAATTGCGCACCCGCGACTTCACCGGGAGCGATGGGCTCCGCCGCTTCAGCACGGAGGTGGTGGCCGAATCGGTCAAGCTCCTCACGGCCCGCCGGCCCAGCGAGGACCTGGCGACCGAGGAGCCGGAGGAGTCCTCCCGGGTGGAACTGCCCGTGGCGAGCTGACCGACCGCCCCGAAGCGGAGCGCCATGACGGCCGGCGCCGGTGGCCAACCGGTGCCGGCCGTGCAGCTCTCATCCCCACCTGCCAGTGGGCTGCAGGTGCGGGGCCGCGGCGGCGAGGTCCAGGAGCAGACCGGTCTCGGACATCTCGGTGCGCGTCGGCGGTGGAGCGGACCGCCGTGCTGATGCGGTAGACCTTCACTGTGCGCGCGGTCACCATCGCCGGCGGGAGGATCGTGGTCGAGGACCGCCCGGATCCAGTGCCCGGCCCGGGTCAACTCCTGGTGAGCGTGTCGGCCGCCGGGCTGAACGGCGCCGACATGATGCAGTTGCGCGGGCTGTACCCGGCGCCGCCCGGCGTGCCCGCGGACATCCCCGGGATGGAGCTTGCGGGAGAGGTGGTGGCCCTCGGGGAGGGGTCGAGTCGCTACCACCCGGGAGACCGCGTGATGTCCCTGGTCGGAGGCGGCGCCCAGGCCGAGCTGGCCGTCGTCGACGAGAGCGTGGCGATGCCGGTGCCGGCGGCGCTCGACTGGCCCGCCGCCGGGGGATTCCCGGAGGTCTTCACCACCGCGCACGACGCCCTCGTCTCGCAATGCCAGCTCCAGAGTGGGGAGCGCCTGCTGGTGACCGGCGCGGCCGGTGGGGTGGGCACGGCGGCGGTGCAGATCGGGATCGCGGTAGGCGCGCGGGTGGTGGCCAGCGTCCGACAGCCCGCCCTCCGCTCCGCGGTGGCGGAATTGGGCGCGGAGGTCGTGGATCCGTCGGAGGCGGGGGCCCACGGCCCCTACGATGTGGTCCTCGAGCTGGTGGGCGGACCCGGCTTCGAGGCCAACCTGCCGGCGATGGCCCCCGGAGGCCGGATCGCGGTGATCGGGGTCGGCGGGGGCGCCCGCGTCGCCTTGGACCTGCTCACGCTGATGGGCCGGCGCGCGCGTGTCATGGGCTCGACCCTCCGCAGCCGCTCGCTCGAGGAGAAGGCCCTCACCGCGCGGCGGGTCGAGGCCGAGCTGCTGCCGCTCGTCGAGGCGGGGAAGCTCCGGGTGGTCGTGGGCGAGGTCTTTGCCCTGGAGAGTGCCCCGGATGCCTACGCGCGCTTCCAGGCCGGTGGCAAGCTCGGAAAGATCGTGCTCATCTCGTGCGCTCTGGCGACAGGAACGTAACTCCCGGGTAGAACGGGGCGGTCAGACTACGATGTCTGCGATGGACGAAAACCACCCCGCCACCGGCGGACCCAGTCGCGAGACATCGGCTCGCGAGGGAGACAAGGTGGAGCCCGGCTCCGCGGCGGACGAGTTCGCCCATTGGACCCCGGGGGACCACGACCTGATCCCGATCCTACCCCGCGGCACCGCCCTCTTTGACGGGATCCCGGCGCCCGCGATCGTCATCGAGGCGCTCGAACCGGTGATCGGCGACGGCGCTCTGGTGAGCCGGCGGTCCGGGTCGGTGGGAGTCATCCTGATCAAGGAGGCGAGCATCTTCGAGGTGTACGCCTTCGAGGATGGCAAGCGGCTCGAGGGACAGAAGGCACTCCAGCTCATCTCGACGTGGACGGACGCCACCATGAGCGCGTACCAGCTGGACCGCCTCGTCGTGGCGGTGGCGCCGTCCCTCTACCGTGGCACCCCCTGCTACGAGAACCTCAGGCTCGAGTGGATCGACTGGAAGGGGCTGCTGACCGACCTCTGCAGCCGTGATGGCCTGTTCGTCGTCGAGCTCGACACGCCGTTGGGCCGCGGGGTCACGCTGATCCTCGACGGACGCCAGGTGGCCACCTACACCGAGGCCCATCCGGAGCTCGGTCACGAGAGTCTGCTGGATCCGCTTGCCGCGACCAAGCGGGGGACGATCTGGGTCCGCCGCGAGCCGCCGACCGCGCCGGCCGTCGTGAAGCCGGGCTCCGCTCCGGCAGCCAGCCCCGCTCCGAAGGCACCTGAGCCGGCCCCGCCCACCGAGGCGAAGGAACAGCCGGCAGCCGCCCCGATCACGCTCGCGCCGCCGATCAGCGTCGGCATCGACTGGTCGGCAACTCCTCTCTGGCGCGCCGGGGCCACGACTCAGCCGCCCGCCACCCCCGCCGCGGCGCCGCTCGCAGCCACCAACGCTCGCACAGCCGCCGCTCAGGCCGAGCCGTTCAACCCCTTTGCGCTGTTCGAGGATGGCGACGACGACGCGCACTCCGCTCCTTCCCTCGCCACCATGGCCGACTCGCTGAAGGAGTTGGCACGGTTGCGCCTCCAGCGCTCTTCTCCCCGCGTGGAGGCCATGATCGACGATGCGGTTGCCCAGCGCCTGCCGCTCGGGATCCTCGTCGACGAGGTCCGGGGCCTCGTGATCCGCGGCGTCATGGCAGTCACCCTCGACCAGCTTGCGGACGAGATGGCAGCAATGGTCTCCGCCGTGCCTCGTTGATCCCGGTGGCGTCGTGATGTGGCGTTTCCGGGGCCGGCGCCTGGCCCTCGTGGTGGGTTGCCTGCTCGTCCTGGCCGGGGTCGGCATCACCGCGCATGGTCTGCTCCAGCAGGCGAAGGTGCAGCAGGCGGTGGCCGCGCGCGGACAGAACGATGTCAATGCGGTGAACAGCTGGCTCGCCGGGTCGGCATCGAGCGGCGCCTCCCAGGCCGACACTCCGGCCACCGGGACCGCCACCGGCACGTCCACCAGCACCTGCGGAGGCGGGGGAAGTGATTCGGACGCCTATGCCCTCGTCGAGTTCACCGGCCTGCCTCAGTACGGATACGTCGGGGTCACGGTCGACGGCGACTGGACCAGGCTCGACGACCGCTCGATGGTGCACTGGCATGGCAGCCCGGCACCGGGCGGAAAGGGCAACGTGATCATCGCCTTTCATCGCGAGCCCGACTATCAGCACATCGACCAGCTGGCGGTGGGCGAGACGATCACGATCCAGGACCGCAGTTGCCAGACCTACGTGTACACGGTCTCGCAGCGCTGGGACCTCGCACCGAGCGCGGTCACTCAGCTGGTCCCCACCAGCGGCCAGGAGCTGACCCTGATCACCTGCGACCCATGGTGGCAGGACTACAACCGCCTGGTCTGGCGGGCGGACCTCACGAGCGTCGACGGGACCCCGATCTCGTAGCAGCGTGCCCTCCTGATCGCGCTGGTCAGCGTCCCAGGGGAAACGGCATCGGTATCACCTCGGCACCGGCGGGCACGGTGACCGTCAGCCTCTGGCCGTCGCTGCAACTGCGCTGCCAGCTCCCCTGCCCCTCGAAGCGGAGGGCATCCTCGCAGGTGACCGACACACTCCCGATCTGGAGGGTGCAGTGCTCCGCCACCTCAGTCGTGGTCGGCGGGCCGAAATCGCACACGCCGGTCACCCTCGCCCCCTTCAGGTAGGTCACCGCAGAGGCGACCACCGCACCGTGGGGCCGGTCGACCATGAGGAGCGTGGCCGGTCCGGTGAAGAGATGCCCGTCGGTGAGACCGCCATTGTCCATCGGATGGGAGAGCGTGAGCCCAGCGACGTGGACGGCGTTGTCCTCGAGGTAGACGCTGAGGGGGGGTCGGGTGACGGTGACCACCGCGGCGGCCACCGCCAGGAGGAGCCCGACCGTCGCGGCCACTTCGGAACCCCGTCTTCGCCACAGTCTCAACGCAGCCGGGGTGGTGCGCGGCTGCCGCCGCGGACGCAGGTCGCCGATGGGCACGGGAAGGTGCTGCGGGTCGCGGTCGATCCCGCCGGCCGTCCCATGACGCCGGGTCACGCCTGGGTTCGCCTCGGCACGGCTGCGATGACCTCGGTCAGCTCGCGATAGGCAAGCCGGAGCCGTGAGGAGAGCTGCTCGACCGGCAACCCTTCCATCCCCGCCAGGCGGACCGCGGCTGCGTCTTCCGGGATCTCGACCAGGCTCAGCACCCGCTGGTGGAGGGCCCGCACGTACTCAAGGGTCGTCGGGTTGTCGCGCAGCCGCCGCGAGGCGGGGACGATGTACGCGACCACGGTCGGGGGCAGGCCGCCGACGTCGAGGTAGTCGAGGGCACCGTTGAAGTCGGCCCGAGCCGACGTGGTGGGTAGGACGAGGGCGTCGGCCACCTCCAGCCAGTAGGCGGCCACCGCCGCCTCCGGCCCCGCCGTCGGGTCGGGAAGCCGGTTGGACAGGTCGATCACGATGAGCGTGTAGCGGCGCCGCAGGTGCTCCGCCAGGCGGCGAATCGCGGTCCGCGAGTATTCGGTCGCGTCACGCACCTCCGGGTAGCACGCCAGGGCGGGGGTGGTTGCATGGACCGGGGGCGGTGTGTCGCGGTTGTTGAGCAACGCCGCGACGGTGTCGCGAACCGTGGCCGCCTCGGGGGGAAGATTCATCTGACCCCACGCGTCGGGGTTGGCGATGTTTGCATCGACGATGCACGCCATGTGGCCGATCTGGTCCAGCACCGTGCCGGCGGCGATCGCGATCCCGGCCGCGAAGCTCGTCTTCCCCACCCCGCCCTTGCGTGACCCGATGACCACGATGGTGGTACCCCGCCCCGCGAGCTGCTGAGCAAGGTCGGCATCCGGGCGCGGGCGAAACGTCCTCCGGGATCGGAGGGCGGCCGAGAGCGCCCGGCCACCCGAATGGCGTAGCGCGCTGCCCGCCCGGCGGCGTACGGCGCTGCCTGACTCGCGCCGGCCAGGGGGCTGGGAGGGCGTGACCGGGAAATGGCTCGGATACGGGGTCGCGGGCGGTGCCATCGCGAGGGGGATCGAGGACCGGGTGGTGGATGGCACGACCGGGAGAGCGCTGGGACGAGGGTCGGCCGCGGCCGGCCGCGCGCGCGCGGCGCCCCTGGTTGCATCCGGTCGCAGCGGAAGGCGCCCGCCCAGAGCTGCCATTCGCAGTGCATCCGCCTGATCGAAGATGGCCAAACCACCGCTCCGCGCCGCGCTGTGGTCCTGCATGACCGCGGTGGCGAAATCCAGCGGGCCCGTCCACGTGAAGGGGCGGGCTCGGGGGTCGGCTGCGTAGACAGCCATCCGGCCGGCGTCTCGGATACCGACGTAGAAGGTGCCGTCGACCCCCTGAAGCCACCCCTCCAGCCCCTGGGCGTCCATCATCAGGTAGACGGGATGGGCCGAGCCGGCGACCTCGGCCGACCACCAGGCGTCGAGGTCCCGCTGGCGGCCGGGCTCAGTGAAGAAGTCGAGGCCCCGGGTGGGCGGGACCAGAAACACTGCTGGAATCGGACTTTCGGGGTGGCGCAGCCGGGCCAGCAGCTGCGCGAGGGCGTGAGCGTCCCCGGCGTCGTCGAGCAGGATCAGGAAGGCGTAGCCGCTCCGATCCGGGTCATCGAGCAAGCGACGCCGCCTCCTTGACCTGCTGCACTCCCCCTCCGCAGCAAATCCCACTTCCCGTGTCCACCCGGTTGACGACACTCAGGCTGAGCAGGACGGCACCGGCGAGGACCAGGGCGAGGGCTCGGATGCCCCTGTTGGTGCCCCTTCCTCCTGCGAACATCCTGAGCCCATCGAACACCGCCACTGCGACGGCGGCCAGCACCGCGGCATAGCAGACCATGGAGAGGAAGGCCACCGCGGATCGCGTGGAAGGATAAGAGCCGCTCAGAAACTGCGCTGCGAGACCGAGATTCGGAGAGCCGAGCGTGATCACCGCGGCGCCGAGCAGCGCGCCGCCGGTGCTGAGACCGCCGATGACTCCGGCAACCGGCCGGCGGGGCTCAGCCAAGGCCGAGCCCGCCGCTGATGGTCGCAAAGACTGGCGCTCCGATGAGGATGAGCAGCGGGAGGAGCATCATCGCCACGGGGATGGTGACCAACGTCTTTGCGCGTGCGGCGCGAAAGCGGGCCTCGGCCAGGCGGTTGTGGTAGACGGCCCTGGCCACCCGGGTGTACGTCTCGCGTTCGCTCATGCCGACATTGGCATTTGCCGCGGCATCGGCGACGACATCAAAAAGGGGTATCCCGAACTCGGTAGATATCTGGCGGTAGAGCTCGATGGTGGTCGAATGGGGCTGGTGCACCAGTCGCTGCCAGCCCCGGCCGTCGACGATCGACTGCAGCGACTGATGGTCGACGCAGCGTGCGAGTATCCGCACCGCATCCTCCAGTTGGAGCCCGCGCCCGTCCGTCATGATGGCGACCAGCATCATCGTGTCTCCGAGGGCCTGTTCTGACTGCTCCTGGCGGGTCCTCGCGCTGGTCCTGAGCCACGAGATCTGAAGCGCGAAGGCCGCCACGGCGACCAGCAGGGCGACCGCCGGAGGCACCGGCCAGACCCCGTTCTCGAGAAGGCCCACGGCCAGCAGCCCCAGGAAGAGGGCGGCCGCCAGCAGGGCCCCGAAGAAGACCCGCAGCAGGAAGCCCTGAGGGCTCTCGGACCAGCCGGCGATGGCGAGCTGCCGGTTCAGGTCGAGCTCGTCCTGGAGCCGGCGCAGGAAGGGCACCCGCGCGGCGGCTCTCTCCAACCGGCCGGCGGGTGTCGCGTAACCGCGCAGCGACGCCAGGCGCCGCCAGGCGCGGACATCGTCGGGCGTGAAGATGTCGAGGCGAAGGAGCCCCAGGGCCCAAACCCCGACGGCCAGGAGCGCGATGAGCGCGAACGGGAGCGCCCGGGCCACCTCAGCCACCGAGGCGCTCCTGCTCCTCAGCCAGCTGCCGGAGGTTCCAGCGGGTCCAGCTCTGAGGGCGCACGATGAAGCCGAGGAACACGACCAGGCCGGCGAAGAGGAAGGCGACGACGACCAGGACGACCTGGCCGGCAAAGGACTGGTAATAGGTGCGCAGGGTTTCGACCCCCAGGGCGATGGCGAGCATCACGACGAGGAGTGACGCCATCGCGAAGGTCACCGCGCGTTGCTGCGCCAGGGTCACCATGCCCTCCTCCTGGATGGCCAGCTGCGCCTCGCCGACCGGGATGAGGACGGTGTCGATGGTCTGGATCAGGAAGTCGGAGCTCCGGCTGCGAGCCCAGATCAGCACCGCGGCCACCTGCTCGACAATCGGGGAGCGTGCCCGGACGCCCATCTCGACGACGTTGGCGATCGTGGAGCCGCCCCGGGCGAGCGGGGCCAGCACGTAGCCGAGGTCCGGACCCGGGTTGCGGCCCAGCTCATGGAGCGCAATGTCCAATGACTGGTTGGAAACCGCCATCCGGTCGCGCAGGTTGCGCAGCTGACCGAGGAACGCCCGCTCCATGCGCAGGCGTCGGCCGGCCGCGCGACCGGCCAGGGCGAAGCGAAAGCCCACCACTCCCGCGATCGGCCCGATGACCCACAGGAGGGTCACGCCGGTGATCCACGCCACGGCGAGCCCTAACCCGGCGAAAGCCAGACGCAGGACGACCCAGCGCTGCCAGGGCCAGCCCAACCCGGCGGCGATGTCCTTCTCCCGCTCGAGAACCGAGATCCGGCGGTCGCGGGAGGGCCTCAGGCGCTCGAGATCCACGTCGAGGATGGCCGCGCAGACCGCGCACGCGGAGGCCAGCGCCACGATGACGCCCACCACCAGGAGGACCGGCAGCTGGGCCACCTCGGCGAGCGCGGTCACAGGGGTGGCACCTCATCGCCCCAGAGGTGGGGGCGCAGCCGGGGAGCCATCCGCGAGAGGTTACCGATGAGGTCGGTCATCCTCTCCCAGCCGCCGAAGCCGGCCTGGCGGTAGATCCACTTGTGGTTGCCACCCCGCTCCACGGCGAGGATGCCGGTGACACGGCGGCGGCCGTCCTGGTTGGCGAGGTGGACGACGACGTGGATTGCCTGCTCGACGATCCGCCGCGCCATCTTCTCGTTGCCGGCAAAGCGCGGATTCTCCATCACGTACTGGACCGACTGATCGAGGGCGAGCTCCGCATCCTCTGCGTGAATGGTGGTCATGGAGCCGTCATGACCGGTCATCAGCGCCTTGCAGACCGCGGCCATCTCCTCCCCCCGCGACTCACCGAGGATCAGGCGGTCAGGCTGGAAACGCAGGGCGTGGCGGACCAGGCCGAACATGGTCAGCTGCCGCGCCTCGGTGTCGGCGCGGATCGAGGGGATGGTGGAAACTGCGGTCGTCAGACCGTGCCACGGCTCGCCGTCGCCGCGGTCCTGGTCGAGGTGCAGCTCGGCACCGTCCTCAACCACCACGATGTGGTCGGCGGGCGATGCCAGGCCGCAGAGGACGCGCATCAGGGTGGTCTTGCCCGTCCCGGTCCCGCCGGCGATCAGGATGTTGGCCCGAGCGTGGACCAGCGCCTCCAGGAAGACCGCCATCGGCTGGGGCATGGCCTGCTGCTGGACGTAATCGGAGAGGTCGCGCACCCTCGTCCGGGCCGGGATCCGAACGGACGCCTTGACGTTGGACACTCCTGATACGGCCGGGCGCTTCGCGACCACGACTCGGACGACAGAGCCGATATTGGCCTCGGCAATCGGCATCGCGTCGGTGAGGGTCTGATCCCCGGTGACACCGCGGAGCCGGAGCACCCGACGGAAGTACTCGATGACGTCGTCGTCGCTCTCGAAGGGAGAGTTGCCCCTGAGCACCGCCTTGCGTCCGACTGTGGAGACCATCCAGTGGTCGTGACCGAGGCAGGCGATGTTCTCGAGATCGGCGCCGTAGACGAGGAGTGAGAGCGGCCACAGGTGCGAGGCCAGCATCATCGCGTTGCACACGGTCACGGCTCGGTACTGGGGATCTCCTGCCAGCCCCGAGACGACGGGCAGCGGCAGCCCGCTTGCCTGGGGGGCCTCGACAGCCCGCCGGACAACCGCCTCGACGTCCTCCTCCAGCCTCTCCTCGTGCAGCACCGATGGAGGCTCGCCACCACGCATCTGAGCGACCTTGGCGGCGAGGATCTGAGCGATCTCTCGATCCTCGGGGGGGATGATCGGCCACTCACGGACCACGACCGGGTCTGCGGATGACCCATGGCCGTCTGCGCGGGGGATGGCCTCCGCGGTCACAGCCGCAGCTCCTGGGCAACACCCGGCAGGGCCAACGGGACACCGCTGTCCCCCATCCGGCTTGCCGCCCCCTCGTCCCAGCGCCACACGTCGCGCACAGGCAGCTCGGGAAGCTCGCGTTCGATGGTCTCCGCGATGCTGCGCTGGTGGGCCCGAGAGCGCTGGCGGCAGATCACGATCTCCCCGTGGGAGGGTCGGGCGGTGCGGAGCACATTGATGCTGCGGGCCACCAGGGCCGGCTCGTCACGGATCACGATGAAGAGCCGGTGGAAGATCGCGGAGATCGCCTCGGCGCTCGTGCGCGGCGAGCGCAGACCGGGATGGGCGAGGGGGTGGCCGAGGTCGGCGATGACCACGTCGCTGTTCAGGGCGGCGATGGCCGGACCGACCCTGCGCAGGCAGTCCGAGATCTCGTAGCCGTAGCTGCTGCGGAGTCCAGGAACCACGCGGAGTTTGGGGCGCTGGGGGACGGCCACCGCCTGGTCCTCGACGTCGACGGCGCGGGCAGGTCGATCGCCGAAGCAGTTGCCGATGCTGCGGTCGGCGATGCTGAGGTAGAGGAGGTCGGCGATCGTACCCCCCTCCATGTCGATGTCGACGAGGGTCACGCTGCGTTGCTCGGCGAGGCTCCACGCGAGCGACGTCGCCCAGTACGTCGACGTCTGTCCCGCCCTGGTGGTGCAGACACCGATGAGGAGGCTCACGGCGACGGAGTCGGCGTCGGCCTCGCCGACCCAGATGACCCGGGCGCGGTCGCCGGCAGCGGGCTTGCCAGACCGGCGCAGTCACTCGGGGCGAGCTCGCAGATGGCATCCTGAACGTTGGCGGGCGGGAGGCCCGTCGGGCCGGTCGCGACCGACACCACGGCGTGGAGCTGTGCGCTGGAAGCGGCGATCTCCACCCAGGCCAGCTCCGCCTGACTACTGACCAGCACGGTGAACTGACCTCCGCTCACGTCGACCACAGGCACTGCGTGGCCGATGAGCACCTGGCTCTCCTGAACAGCTGCGAAGATGTCGATCGACTGCCCGGGCTGGACGGGCGGCGGATTGATGACGGACAGAGTGATCTCGGTCTCCGCCCCGGGCGCCTCGAGCTCGGCGGGGCTCAGCAGGTCACCCGGCTGCAGGGGAATGGCAAAGCGGGCTCCCGCGGCCACTGACCCCGGCGTTGCGTAGTTGAGATCGCCGGGAGCGATCCTGAGGGGAACCACGTCGACGTCCGCCGCGGAATAGACGTCGCCGCGCTGCACGGCGGTTCGCAGACGCAGCACGCTGATGGTCTGGCCGGCGCTCTCAATCTCGGCGCCGACGATGACGCCGAGGACAGCGATGATGACCACGCTGAAGAAGACTGCCGCGAACACCCGGCGCCGGTTCAAGCCATCCCTCCCTCTCGACTGAGGAAGTCGGATAGTACCGAACGCCGCGGGGCAACTGCATCCCTTATCATCTCGGCCCGCAATCGGCGCGGACGCCATGCACCCGAGGGGCGGGCAATGGACGGGGTTCGGGCAGAGGGAAGTGGTGCGGTGCAAGCGGGGAACGTGACCCTGGGAGCCCTGGCCCCGGAGCGCGACCGCGCCCTGCTGGTCCTCTCCCGCGATGGCGAGCTGGCGGTCGGGCTCCGCGAGCGGCTGGAGCGTGCCCGGGTCGTCGTCAAGGATGCGCGGCCGGATGAGTCGCTCACCGCCGTGGGATCGTGCCGACCCTGGCCCTGGATGCTGGTCGGGGATGTCGCCGAACTGCCGCCCGGCATCGAGGCGGCCCCGGCTCGCCACCCGATTCTCGTGCTCTGGCTCGGGCCACCGCCACCCGCGCTGCCGGCACACGTCCGCAGCTTCTCGCGCTTCTCAGAGTTGGCGGATGCGGCCAGCCGTGCCCTCGCCGCAGACGTGGATGGAATGCGACTGGCGACAGGAGCCGGTGTCGAGCTCCCGGGTGGACGACTCGCCCGCAGCGCCAGCCTGCAGGCGCTGGTCTCCGCACACCCGACGGGATTCAACCTGCCCCTGGTGACCTTCACCTCTGCGGCTCGGGCTCTCTTGGGGAGTGCGGTGAGGCTGCGTCCGCGGCGCGATCCGGTGAGCGGGTGGGTGTCACTGGGGTGAAGGCGAACGCAGAGGTGCTGCTGCTCGAGGACGACGTGGAGAAGCTGGACGAGCTGCGCCGTCATTTCGCATCCCAGGGCTTCCATCCACTGGCATTCCGCAGTGCCAGCCGCGCGATCGCAGCTCTGAGGGACGGCGGGCCGGCGTCTCGGCCCGTGATCTCGATCGTGGACTGGGATCTGACCATGGCGGCGGACCAATCCGCGAGCAGCGGCGACGCTCTCTGCGTCCTCGCCCGTGACGCCTCCGACTGCCTGGTCATCGTCTACACGGCCAACGCCGATTCCTTCCGCGTGCGCAGCGAGATAAACCGGGCTCATCCCCGAGCCTGGCTCCACGACAAGCGCGACGGAGATGCCTCGCTGATGGAGCGAGTCGACCGCATGCTGGACCATCCCGTCGCCGACCTCCGGGTCGCGGACGGGAGCTTCGTGGTCCACGTCCCGAGCCAGGATCAGTGCCACCACCGCGAGGCGGTCCGGCTGGTGATCCGCCACCCCGAGATCGTCACCTTCCATTCCGACACCGCCACCCGGGCAGTGCGCCGCTTCGGCGACTGGTTGGCACGCCACGGCTCCCCGGCCACCGTGGTCAGTCACGGCAACCGACGCTACCGGCTGGCGGTCACCGGAACGGACCTGGCGTCCCCCCCAAGCGCTCCCGGGTCATGAACCTGACCATCGCCGAGGTCCGCGAGCTGCCCCTCCCCGCCGCGCTGCTCGACCGCGACGGCGAGATCATCGCTGCCACCCCGGAATGGAGCGGCGCCGGGCCGGGAACGGTCCTCTTCGCCCTCCGTCAGACGAGCCTGGCCGTCACGGTGGTGCCCGCCGACCCAGCGGCGGCCGCCCTTCTCGACGGCCTCCTCGCCGCCATCGAGGCCACCGCCGACGTCCTCGAGGGCACCCAGCGGTTGAGGATCACCATGCTCGCGGCGTCTCTCCGGCTGGTCGCCGGTCGCCGGGTGACCACGGTGGGGACGTCGCACGACGTCATCGACCTCGCGGTGGCCGGGATCGGCGCGCGGACGGCTCTCGAGGTCCACGTCGACGGACGCCCCGCCTTTCCCGTCCGCGCTCCCGAGGTAGCCGCCCTCGCCCTGGTCCAGCTCGCGGTGAACGCGGAGCGCCACACCCGGACCACCTCCGTGACCCTGATCCAGGACCGGGAGGCGTTCCACGTGGTCTGGCCGGGCGCCGCCGGGCCCGGGACCTTCGCAACGGCGCGCAACCGGCGGGACCGGCAGCGGTGGGGGCTCGGCTTCTGCCGCATCGCGGCGGACACCCTGGGGGGCGCCATCTACCCTCCTTCCGACCGCGGCGACGGTACGGTCGGCGCCAGCCTCGCACTGGGCTTGCAGGACCTGACCCTGCCGCTGGCGGCCATCCGCGGCCATCGGGTGGTCAAGGCGACGCGCACCTGGGACGAGGAGACGGGCTGCCTGCCGGGCGCGGGGGTCGATCCCGGCTCGCGACTTGCGGCCTGCCTCGACGCGGCGAGCTGCGCCCCGGGGAGGGCGGTCAGCTGCGACGGTTGGGCCACCCGGCAGGTGAGGGATCGAGCCTGGGTCGCCATCCCACCGGACGAGGTCCTCGAGCGTGCCCGCGACGTCCTCGACGGCATCGCCCACGAGCGCGCCCTGTGGGAGGGGATCGCCCCACCCATTCAGGCGCGCGTGTATGCGCTCGCGGCGCTGCTCGCGGGCCGGCTGGGCACGCCCCTGCCGCGCGTGCCGGCGGGGATCTGGAACCTGCGGATGGGGGCGCTGGCAGCGGCACTCCGGCTCCCCATGGACGTCCCCCGCCTGACCGCTCTCGGTGGGGTCGAGCCGCGGATCGCGGCCTACCTGGCGGCAGAGCTGGGCTCGGAGATGGCGGTGGAAGGGGACGACCTCCTTCTGCGTATCCGCCCCGGAATGGAGCGAGATGCCCGCCTCCTCGACCTGGTCCGGGTCGGCGACGCCGTCCGCCTGACCTGAGGGCATTCGGGAGCTCCCGGCAATCGTCCCCTCGGGTCGGCGATCGCCTCGAGGGCATCCTGGAGGCAATCCGGACCCGCCCACGGACCCACGACCGGCAGGCCCCCGGGTCCCGTTCACGGTGCGCACATCCGTTCGCTATAATACGGACATGTATCACGGCGACGGCGAGACCACAGCTGGGGCGGGTGACATCGCCGCTCTCGAGAGCGCCGTCACGCTGTTCCGGGTCCGACCGCGCGCGGCGCGTCCGGCGGCACGGCTGCGCGGTCGGATGCTCCGGCTCCGCCACCTGATCGATGTCCTGGAGCTCGAGTTCGCCAGAGACGCGGCGAGCCTGGCCGGTTGCGACGAACTGGAGTGGCAGGGCCACATCAGCCCGATCCAGTGGGTCAAGCACGAGTGCCGGACCACCACCACCGCCGCGATCGACGCCTGTGAGGTCGGCGCGCAGGCGTCCCATCTCCCTGAGAGCTTCCACGCCCTCGCGGACGGCGCGATCGGCTTCGGCCACCTGGCTCTCCTGGCCCGGACCGCTGAGGCCATCACCAGCTCGGAGACGTCCTCCGGCTTTGAGGAGGCGCCCCTGCTCGCCAAGGCGCGGCAGCACTCGGTGGGCAAGTTCCGCCACGACTGCGAGCATGCTCGGCACGCCGCCGACCAGCGGCGCTTCCTCACCGAGCAGATCGACCAGGTGGAGGCCCGGACCCTCGAGCTCAAGCCGGCGGCGGGTGGGGCTCTCTTCCTCCGTGGCTTCCTCGACAGCGAGGGGGGGGCCACCCTGCGCACCGCGCTCGAGTCGCTGGCCCGGAGGGCCGGCCAAGAAGACCTTCGCCGCCGCGACCGCCGGCTTGCCGATGCCCTGGTCGAGCTGGCCGGGCACGCGTTGGACAGTGGGGCCCTGCCGCAGAGCACCGGCCAGCGTCCCCACCTCCAGGTCACCGCCACTCTGGACGCGCTGAGAGGGCTGGACGGCTCCCCAGCGGGTGAGCTGGAGTGGGGGGGTCCGATCGCCGCCGAGACCGTCCGGCGGCTGGGCTGCGATGCCACCGTGGCCCGAGTGCTCTTCGACACCGAATCAGCGATCCTCGATGTCGGGAGAGCGCGGCGGGTGCCCGCTCCCGCGACGCGCCGGGCCCTCCGGGCGCGCGACGGTGGCTGCGTCTGGCCCGGCTGCGACCGGCCCGCGTCCTGGACGCAGGCCCATCACCTCCGCCACTGGGCTCAGGGGGGTGCCACTGATCTTGACAATCTTGTCACGATCTGTCGTGGCCACCACTGGAAGGTGCACGAGGGCGGCTGGCGGCTGATCCGCACCGATGAGGGGATGGTGGTCCTCCCGCCGGTACCCCTCGAGCTCCGCCAGCCGGCGACACCCGCGGTCGGCGGGCCGCCCCCGGTGCTGCTCGACGCGCCGCGGAACCGGGCGCCTGATGCACCGCCCAGCCCGCCGCCCGGAGTGCAGCCGCCGGTCGCCTCCACGCCGGCGCAGGCCCGTGATCCAGACGGACCGTCGACGCTCTGACCACGCGCGTGCCCAGGGCTGACCTCAGGGCAGCGGAGTGGCCGGTCTCGAGAGACCCGTATCCTCTCGTCCGTGATCACCGAGGAGAGAGACGCACCGCCGGGACGGGGCCTTGGGTGAAGCCACTCTGAGCAAACCGGTTCGACGGCCCTCGGCGATGAGCCTGGTCCGAGGGCTGTGTGTCGCCGCCATCCTCGTGATCACGCTGGTGACCCGGCTGCACTATCTGAGCGCCGGCTCGCTCAACGTGGATGAGGGGACCTACTGGCTCTCCCTCCGGGCGATGCAGGCCGGCCATCCCCTCTACAGCTCCGTGTACGACTCTCAGCCACCCGCCTTCCTCCTCCTCACCGAGCCTGGCTGGGCGCTGCTGGGCGGCTCCATCGCCGCGGCCCGCGCTGTCATGGTCGGCTGGGCCCTGGTGGGCGTCGCCTCCGGGGCGGTGATCGGGTGGCGGCTGGCCGGCCCCGTGGCGGGGATCTCGATCGCCGCGATGCTCGCCGTCGACCCGATGATGGTGCAGCAGTCGGTGATCCTCCAGGCGGATGGCCCGGCGACGGCGCTCGGCCTGCTGGCGGTGGCCATGGCCACGTGCGCCCTGAAGGACCACCGCGAGCGGGCTCGCGAGGTGTTCGCCTTCCTTGCCGGTGCGGTGCTCGTGGTCGGGGTGCTCACCAAGCTGCTGGATGCCGCCGTGGTCCCCGTGGTCGCCGTGACCCTCATCGGCACACGCCGCTGGCCGCGCATCTGGCTACTTGCGCTGATCGGCGGTTTCGTTGCCGGGGCCGCCCTCCTTCTCCCCTATCTCCCTGCCTGGTCGGCGCTGTGGATCCAGGTGGTCGGGATGCATCTGCCCGACAGCTCGACCATCGGGGCGGGCGTCACCCTGCCGTTCCTCTCCGCCTGGGCGCAGCTCGAGCTGCCGGAGATCATCCTGGCCGCGCTGGGAGTGTTGCTGGGCTGGCGGAACCACCGGCGTCTGGTGACCGCCGGGCTGATCTGGGTCGGCGGGGCGCTGGTGGCGGTGGCGGGCACCCACCCGGCACTCCAGCACTACCAGATCGCGATCAGCCCGGGCCTCGCCCTGCTGGGAGGCGCGGCACTCGCTCAGGCGGCGGTATGGTGCAGGGCAGGCACCTGGGCGAGGTGGGCGGAAGCGGCCCTCGTCGCCGCCCTCGTCGCCGTGGCCGCCATCGTGCTGGTCCGTTCATTGGGGAATGTCCAGCAGCTCGAGACGAAGCCGGATCCCGCTCAGGTGGCGAGCATCCAGCAGCTCATCCCTTCCGGGAGTCAGCTGTTCGGCGATGACCAGTTCAACGAGGCGCTCGCCGGTCGGCAGGGACCGCCCTACCTCATCGACACCTCGGTGCTGCGGCTGCACAACAGTGGCCTGACGCCGGCGGCGCTGGAGAGCCGGATCGGCGGAGATCCCGCTCTCTGTGGGGTGGTCTTCGCCACCAACCGGCTGACCACGGTGCAGGGCTTCCAGGCGTGGGTGGGCATCCACTTCCCGGAGCGGACGGATCTCCCCGGCGGGGCGGTGATGTACCGGCGCGCCGGCTGCACCTGAGGGAGGGTCGGGACGTGCAGCGCCCGGCCGCCGTCCCTGTGAGGTCAGTCCTGGATCACGCCGTGGCGGCGGCCCGCCGATCGATGGTCAGCCCACCGCCGGCCGCATCGACCCTCACCGTGTCGCCCTCACCGTACCGGCCTTCCAGGATGGCCATCGCGATGGGGTCCTGCAACCTGTGCTGGATCACCCGCTTGAGCGGCCGCGCTCCGTAGGTGGGGTCGTAACCCTCCTCTGCGAGCAGGTCCACCGCGGCCGGTGAGACGTCGAACTCGAGCTTGCGGGCCGCCAGGCGATCGGTCAGCCCGCGGAGCTGGATCAGGACGATCTGACGGAGCTGCGCCTGATCGAGGCGGGCGAAGACGATCACCTCGTCGACGCGGTTGAGGAACTCAGGCCGGAAGCGGAGCCGCAAGGTCTCCATCACCTGCTCGCGGACCCTGGCCACGGCGGCCACGGAGGCGTCGTGGGGCAGCTCGGCGATGAGGTCGGAGCCGAGGTTGCTGGTCATGATCACGACCGCGTTCTTGAAGTCCACCGTCCGGCCCTGGCCGTCGGTGAGCCGGCCGTCCTCGAGCAGCTGCAGCAGGATGTTGAAGACATCCGGGTGCGCCTTCTCGATCTCGTCGAGGAGGAGCACGCAGTAGGGACGGCGGCGCACCGCCTCGGTGAGCTGGCCGCCCTCCTCGTAGCCGACGTAGCCCGGAGGCGCGCCGACCAGGCGGGAGACGGTGTGCTTCTCCATGTATTCCGACATGTCGAGACGGACCATCGCCTGCTCGTCATCGAAGAGGAACTGCGCGAGAGCCCTTGCCAGCTCGGTCTTTCCCACCCCGGTGGGGCCCAGGAAGATGAAGGAGCCGATGGGCCGGTTGGGATCGGAGAGGCCGGCCCGCCCGCGCCGCACCGCGTTGGCGACGGCGCTGATGGCATCGTCCTGCCCGATCACGCGATCGTGGAGGCGCTCCTCGATGTGGAGCAGCTTCTGGACCTCGCCCTCCAGCATCTTGGTGACCGGGACGTGGGTCCAGTTGGCGACGACCTCCGCGATGTCCTCGGCGTCGACCTCCTCCTTGAGCAGCGGGTGGTCACCGCGCACCTCACCGAGTCGCGCCTCCTCGGCGGCGAGACCGCGCTGCAGCTCGCCGAGCTGACCGTAGCGGAGCTCGGCTGCCCGCGCGAAGTCCGCGGAGCGCTCCGCCCGCTCCGCCTCGTGCTTGACCTGCTCGATCCGCTCCTTGATGTCGCGGATCCCGTTCATGGCCCCCTTCTCCTGCTCCCAGCGCTGGCGCAGACCGCGGGCCTGCTCCTGCAGGTTGGCCAGGTCCTTCTCCAGGGCTGCCAGCCGCTCCCGGGAGGGGACGTCGGACTCCTTGCGGAGCGCCTCGCGCTCGATCTCCAGCTGCCGGATCTCGCGCTCCACCACGTCCAGCTCGGTGGGCAGCGAGTCGATCTCGATGCGCAGCCGCGAGGCCGCCTCGTCGATGAGGTCGATCGCCTTGTCGGGGAGGAAGCGGTCGGTGATGTAGCGCTGCGAGAGGGTCGCGGCGGCGACGATCGCCGAATCCGTGATGCGCACCCCGTGGTGCACCTCGTACCGCTCCTTGAGCCCGCGCAGGATGGAGATGGTGTCGGCGACCGAGGGCTGGTCGACCATCACCGGTTGGAAGCGCCGCTCCAGCGCCGCGTCCTTCTCGATGTGCTTGCGGTACTCGTCCAGGGTGGTCGCGCCGATGCAGCGCAGCTCGCCGCGGGCGAGCGCCGGCTTGAGCATGTTGCCGGCGTCCATGGCGCCCTCGGCGGCACCGGCACCCACGATGGTGTGCAGCTCGTCGATGAAGAGGACGACCCGGCCGTCGGAGGAGGTCACCTCCTTGAGCACCGCCTTGAGCCGATCCTCGAACTCGCCGCGATACTTGGAGCCGGCGACCATGGCGCCGAGGTCGAGGGCCACCAGGCGCCGGTCGCGCAGTGACTCGGGCACGTCGCCGCTCGCCATCCGCTGGGCCAGTCCCTCGGCGATGGCCGTCTTGCCGACCCCGGGCTCGCCGATGAGGACGGGATTGTTCTTGGTCCGGCGGGAGAGCACCTGGATCACCCGGCGGATCTCGTCGTCGCGGCCGATGACCGGGTCGAGCTTGCCCCGGCGGGCGGCGTCGGTGAGGTCGCGGCCGTACTTGGTCAGGGCGTCGTACTTCTCCTCGGGGTTGGCGTCGGTCACGCGCTGGCTGCCACGAACCGCCTCCAGGGTCGAGTAGACCTTCTCCGGCGTGACTCCGGCCTGCTGGAGCATCCGCGCCGCCTCACCCTTCTCCTGGCGGGTGATGGCGAGCAGGAGGTGCTCGGTCGAGACGTACTCGTCCTTGAGCCGCGCCATCTCGTCGAAGGCGGCCATGAGGACCTCGCGCAAAGCTGCGCCTGGGGGCGGCTCGCCGCCGCCGATCTGCTTGGGGCGGCCTTCGAGCATCGACTGGAGGCGCGCGGCGAGCGGCTCGGGCTGGACCTCCATCCGCCTCAGGAAGGAGGGGACCAGACCGTCGTCCTGGTGGAGCAGGGCGAGCAGGAGGTGTTCGGGCTCGACGGTGGGGTGCTGGAGGCTGGCAGCCGCCGTCTGGGCGGCCTGGAGGGCCTCCTGGGAACGTTCGGTGAATCGATCAAGGCGCATGTCCTGTGGATACCACGTCGATCCCCGCGGCAACCACCAGGCCACGGCGCAGCGGCTCAGCACGATGCCCGCGGAGTCGGCGCAGCGCCGTCCGGCCGCCAGACGGCCGGCAGCGGCTAGGCTTCAGACGTGTCCGTGCGGCTCTCCATCCTCGGCAGCGGCAGCGCCTTCAGCGGCTGCGGGTTCAATGCCTCGTCGGTCCTGGACGGGCGGGTCATGGTGGACGCCGGCGCACCGCCCCACGTCCTCCTCCCCCGCCTCGGGGTGCGCATCCAGGACATCGAGCTGGTCCTGCTCACCCACTTCCACCTCGATCACATCGGGATGCTGCCGCTCCTCCTCGGGGCCCTCGCCCACGCCGACGACCCACCCGAGCCGGGGCGGCTGACCATCGCCGGCCCCGTCGGCACCGTCGAGCTGGTCCGCCGGATGACCGTCGCCGGCTTCGGTGGGTCCACCCAGCGCCGGGTCGAGGAGGTGGTGGCGCCGCGGTACGTGGTCCTGCAGGACGGCAGTGACGTCCTGATCGGGGACAGCCGCGTGCGCAGCCACTCGGTCGTGCACAGCAGCTGCCCCTCCCTCGCGTACTCGGTCACCCGTGGAGGGCTGCGGGTCGGCTTCACGGGCGACACCACCCTCTGCGCCGGGCTGCGCCGGCTCGCCGGTGAGGTCGACGTGCTGGTCTGCGAGTGCACGGGCGTGGACGGCCCGGTGGATGGCGGCCACCTCTGGCGCGACGAGGTGGCGGAGCTGATCCGTGAGCACCCGAAGGTCCGATTCGTCCTCAATCATCTCTCGGGACGCGTGTCGGTCCCCGGAGCGCTGATCGCCCACGACCTGCTGACCCTGGAGCTCGCCGCGTAGAGGACCGGCCGGTGCCGGTCAGGGCGGCGCGGACACGGCCGGGCTCGCAGAGGACATCGCTCGGGAGAGGTGGGTCAGAGGGCGTCGTTCGGGAGGCGTCGCCGGGAAGAGGTCGACCAGAAGCTGCCGCTCAGACCGTTGCCCGGCGCCGCAGCAGCCGGTGGCGGAGCAGCCGGGTGAGGGCGGGGGCGAGCGACGCCCAGGTGCCCCGCCAGAGACGGTGATCGGAATCGCCCAGGCCGCCCGGGGAGAACTCCGCCTTGCCACTCACCGCCGCGACCGTCCCCAACTCGGTCCCGAGCAGGGGCGGCCCGCTCCCGCCGAGGGCGCGCGAAAGCCGGCCGGCGAAGGCGGTCCGGGTCTCGGCCTCGTCGTGGCGGATTCCGGTCAGCCGCCCGGCCAGGGCGAGGCGGCTCCAGACGCCGGCCAGGGAGCGGGGTCGCCGCCACCATCGGAGCGCGACCAGGGCCAGGACGGCCACCAGCACCAGTGCGGCCGGGAAGCCGAGGAGCCAGGCAGGGGGCCCGCCCGCCGAGGTGGTGGTGGTGGACCCGATGACCGGTGGCAGGGTGGCCCGGGGAAGCTTCGGGGTCGCGGTGGGGACGGTCGCCGCGCTCGCGGTCGGGATGGGCCCGCCGCGGGTGAAGGGGAGGTAGCCTCCGAACGTCGACTGCGGGGTGGGTTCGAAGGGGATCCAGCCGTAACCGGGGAAGTACGCCTCAACCCAGACATGGGCGTCGGTGCTGGTCACATTGAAGATCGGCTCATGGGCGGAGCCGTACCGGCCGGTGGCGGTGCCCGGTCCGTAGCCGCTCACCAGCATGGTCGGGATGCCGAGGCTGCGCAGCATCGCCCCCATCGCGCTCGCGTAGTACTGGCAGTAGCCCTGATGACTGCTGTCGAGGAAGTAGACGATCGACCACTCACCCTTCGGGGTCTTGGGGGGGTCGAGGGTGTACGCATAGACGCCGCTGCGAAGGTGGGCCTCGATCGCGGTCGCCGCGTCGTACGGGTTGGTGGCCCCTGCAGTCCACTTCTGCGCGAGGGTCGAGACGGCGCTCGCCTGGGAAACGTCCTGGGTGGTGGCCCCCTTGCCCACGATCGGGTCCGCATCGCTCTGCACCCAGGACGGATAGTCGGTCCCGGCGTTCTCGAGCTCGGCGACGGTCGCGGTGCTCATCGAGCCCGACGTCTGCAGAGAGTCGATGGTCCCCGATCTGACCTCGACCTCGTCGACGTCCAGGAAGGTGGGCGCGGTCGAGGGGCCCGAGGGGCAGTTGTCCCCGACACACTCGTAGCCGGAGGGCGGAGGTTCCGTCGGCGCGGGCGTCGCCACGGGAGCGACATCGCCGCCCACCGTTCCGGGGAGGCTGATCGAGGTCGGGTCGCCGGGGAAGAGGCCGAGGCTGCCGCCGGAATCCGCCGTGGCGGCGCCGGCGGAGTTGGAGAAGCCGATGTGGACGGTGGCCGTGGCCCGCGACGCTCCGAGTGCGGTCGGATCGCGGGGGATCGGCCCCGCCGAGACGGTCTGCCCGATGGCCGTGTCGAACCGGGGTATCCAATTCCCGGCGTTGAAGACCGTGTCGTCGACCACCTGGAGGTAGGTCTGGGAACCCTGATCGGTGGAGTAGGTGAGGACGGGGCTGGGCCGGTTGACCAGGTCGCCACCCGGCTGCACCACCGGGCTGAACCCGACCGTGGCGAGGCCGCCGGCGGCACTGCCCCCCAGGCCCCGGCCCGACCCGTGGAAGAGGGAGTCCGCGATGTCGGTGGAGGTGAGCGGCGGGATCAGCAGACCGGCGGCCACCACGCCGATGGAGGCGACGGCCAGCGAGGTGATGAAGCGGCTCTGGAGCCCCTCGAGGGCGGGCACCCGCCGCCCCCTCCATTGGAACGCCAGCGAGCTGAGCTCGGCGAGGCCGATGACGAGGAGGGCGGCGACGAGTGCCAGGGTCTCGGCCAGCCCGATCGAGGACCCCGGTCCCGCGCGGAGCGTGATCGAGGGTGCGTTGAGCACGTTCACGGCGAGGACCACGAGGGCGGGGAGGACGGCGAGGACCCCGCGCCGCTCCCGGAATGCCACCCAGCCCAGCCAGTACCCGCAGGCCCAGATGATGGTCGAGAGGCCGACCATGAAGGCCCACTGGACGAAGTAGGGGGGACCGGTGGCGAGCAGCCCGGCGAAGGCCTGGACGATGTACTCGCCGACGGTGTGCTGGAAGCCGAGGTGGGTCACCGAGGCCGGCAGCAGGCCGATCGTGGTGGGAACNNCCAGCAGGGTTGCCTGCGCGCCCCCGATCCAGCCGCCGGCGAGCACCGCGGCGGTGGTGGCGAGGATGAGGCCGATGGCGATGACGTAGGCACCGATCCCGGCGGGCGCCACCGGCTCGGTCCTCGCCGAGACGAACATCTCCCGCCGGCCCTGGGGTCGATCTCTCGCGGCCCGCCGATCCTGGGCACCGCGCGGCCGCGAACCGGCCGGCTGCGCGGCCGGACCGGCGACGGCCTCGACCAGGCGCCCTCCGGGAGCGGTGCCGGACGCGAAGCCCTTCATCGAGCCCTCAGCTCACCTCCGCCGGCTCGCTCACATGCCCGCGGCGTGGGAGCGCCGGGAGGTCGAGAGGGCGTCGCCCCGTCGCACGATCCACCAGTCGAGGGCCAGCCGCCAGGCGGGCCCGACGCGCATCGACGGTCCCGAGGCCCCGAAGCTGGTCGGATCGACCATGACGGCGAGGTGCCGCTGGCCGCGGGCTCCCACCTCGACCAGGGCCTCCACCCAGCCGGGCTCGCGATCGCTGGTCACCACGATGAGCCCGCCCCGACCCTGCCAGCCCCGCCCGTGCACGGCGATGGTGTCCGCGATCCCGCGCCTCCCCGAGTCCTGCGCGGTGGCGAGGAACTCGAGGATCCGGAGCCGCTGGGTCTCGCCGCGACCGGGCCCGATGGCGGTGCCCAGCCGGTCGTTGGTGACCAATCCCACCGCCTGCCCCCGGGCGAGAGCCGCGTGGCAGATCGAGGCGGACAGCGAGACGGCGTATTCGAGCGTCGACTCGGGGGCCTCTCCGAAATGGATGCCACGACCAAGGTCGAGGATGACCATCACATCCGAGCTCTGCTGCGATTCGTAGAGGCGGCTGATCAGCCGCCCTGCCCGCGCCGTGGAAGGCCAGTGGATGCGGCTCAGGCCGTCGTCCGGCGAGTGGTCACGAACCGAGGAGATGTCCGGGGGGACGTCGAGCCCGCGGCCATGGGGGACGTCGCCGAAGGAGCCTCCCGTCCAGACCGGGCGGAGCACCGCGTCGACCTGGTGGATGGCCGGGTAGACGGTCACGGTGCCGCTCTCCGCGACCCGCACTCGCTTGGGGAAGAGGCCAAAGGGGTCGCCGAGGCGGATCTCCAGGGGCCCGAAGGCCAGCTTCCCTCGCTGGGTGAAGACCCCGCGTGCGGTCCAGGCGACGGCCCCGCCGGGATTGAGGGCGCAGGCACGGCCCGGTGCGTACCCCGGGATCCGGGTACGGTCGTGGACCTCGCAGTAGGGGAGGGTGAGGAAGCTCCGATTGCGGAGGGTGAATCGCTCGGTGAAGGCCTCCCCCACCATGTGCGCCCCCTCGGGGGTCTCCCGGTGAACCTCCAGGCGCCGAGCCAGGATCCGGGACCAAACCCAGGCCACGACGAGCAGCAGGAGCAGGACGTAGGCCAGGGTGTAGGCGAGCTGGACCCCGGTGATGCCGGCGAAGAAGCTGAGGACGACAAGGACGGCGAGGAGGGGCGCCCGACTGCTCATGCCAAACGCTGGGTCGCGGTGGGGACAGCCTCAGCGGCAAGGATCTCATCGATGACGCTGGAGGCGGTGACACCACGGAGCTCCGCATTCGGGGTGAGGATCACCCGATGGGTGAGCACCCCCGCCGCCAGTCCCTTGAAGTCGTCGGGAAGGACGAATTCGCGGCCCTCGGAGGCGGCCCTGGCCTGGGCCGAGTGGAGCAGACCGAGGCTGCCCCGGGGTGATGCCCCGAGCGCGACGTCGGGATGCTGCCGGGTCCGCTGCACCAGCCGCACGCAGTACTCCTTGAGCGCCGGGTCGCAGTACACCGCGGCGCAGGCAGCCTGGCATTCGGCGAGCTCGGCAGGGCTGGTGACGGCGAGCAGGTCGTCGAGCGGCGAGGAGACCTGAAAGCGGTCCAGCATGGCCACCTCGTCATCGAGGGGCAGGTAGCCGAGGTCCACCTTGAAGAGGAAGCGGTCCACCTGGGCCTCGGGCAGCGGGAAGGTGCCCCCCAGCTCGATGGGGTTCTGGGTGGCGAGAACGATGAAGGGCTCGGGGAGGCGGTGGGTCTGACCGTCCACCGTCACCTGGTCCTCCTCCATCGCCTCGAGCAGCGCCGACTGGGTCTTCGGGGAGGCCCGGTTGATCTCGTCGGCGAGCAGCACCTGGGTGAACACCGGGCCCCGGCGGAACTCGAAAGCGGTCGTCCGCGGGTCATAGACGGAGACCCCGGTCACGTCACCCGGGAGGAGGTCGGGAGTGAACTGGACCCGCTCGAAGGAGCAGCCGCTCGCCCGGGCGAGTGTCTTGGCGAGCATGGTCTTGCCCACGCCGGGGACGTCCTCGATGAGGATGTGGCCCCGGCAGAGGAGTGCGAGCACGCACAGCTCGATCTCGGCATCCTTGCCGACGATCACGGTACCCACGCACTCGACCAGCCGGTTGACGAGGTCGCGCACCCGTGCCGACATCCGGTCCTCCTCCGATCCGCCGCGGTGCCGACGCGCCGTTTGGCCAGTATACGAGCCCGTCTTCCGGACCCCAGACGGCGTGTTGGGCCATCGCAGGCCCCGACTCGACCACGGCCGTCAGACCCTCCTCCAGATGGGGCGGAGGGAAGAACCGGTGGGAACGAGACAAGCGCGCCAAAGTCCCTGTACACTGTTAAACGCCCGACGAGGTCAAGGCGTCGGGGTCAGCGGGAGCGCTGACGGGAAAGGGAGGAACGACGATGGCTCAGATCGAGGACCAGATCCTGACGACCGGGGAAGCGGCCGCGCTATGTGGCGTCTCGCGGTCGACACTCCGGCGCGCGGTGGCTCAGGGCCACCTTCAGGCCTGGCACACCCCGGGAAAGCATCTCCGCTTCACCCGGTCGGCGTGCCTGGACTTCGCCAGGTCCCTGGGTCGCGTCGACCTGGTGGGCCAGGCGTATGCCGGGGCCGTCCAGGAGCCGGTCGCCCGCTGACCCACGGCTGGGACATCGGGGGGCGGGGGGCGCGCCGGCGGTGAGGTGTGCCCTTGCGACTGCGTCGCGAGGGATGATCCACGCGTGCGGATCATCGGGCTGACCGGCGGCATCGGCACCGGCAAGTCGACGGTGGCGGCGATGCTCGCCGCGCGCGGTGCCGCCGTGGTCGACGCGGACCGGATCGCCCGTGAGGTGGTGGAGCCGGGAACTGCCGGCCTGGAGGCCGTGGCCGGTGCCTTTGGTCCCGAGGTGGTCACCGCCTCCGGGGCGCTCGACCGCGCGCGCCTCGCGGCCATCGTCTTCGCCGATCCGGAGAGCCGGCTCCGTCTCGAGGCGCTCACCCATCCCCTGATCCTGGCCCGGATCGCCGACCAGGTCGCCGGGCTCGTCCCCTCCGAACCCCCGCTGATCGCCGTCGACGTCCCCCTCCTCTTCGAGGGCAACCACCAGTCCGACTTCCCAGGCGGAGTGCTGCTGGTCTACGCCGATGCCGCAACCCAGCTCCGCCGGCTGCGCGAGCGCGACGGACTCGGCGACGCGGCGGGCCGCCAGCGGCTTGCGGCTCAGCTTCCCGTCGAGCGAAAACGCGAGCTCGCCACCTGGGTGATCGACAATGGGGGCAGTCGAGCGGACACAGAAGCCGCTGTCGACCTCTGGTGGCGGGACAACGTCACGGTGGAGGGCCCTCTTTGAGCTCGAGCCTGCGCTCCGGGAAGCTCCCGCCCGTCCCGGTGGAGGAGCCGGCCGACGACCTCTCCGCCGGAGCGATGCGGGGTGCCGGGGCGGGCGCCTGGTTCCTCATCGGCGCGGCGGTGGTCGGGCTCGGCATCGCGACCTACCTGACCACGCTCCACTACGCGGGCGTCGCGCCGATCTGCACCACCAACGGCTTCGTCAACTGCGGGTCGGTCCTGAAGAGCAGCTACTCGGTGGTGCCGGGGACCTCCATCCCGGTGACGCTCCCGGGGATGATCTGGTTCATCGTGAGCGGTGCGCTCGCCGTGGTCTCGATCCGCTGCGCACGGCGCGGGATCGAGGAGCCGGAGTGGCTGCGCCCGGCCCATCTCATCTGGTGCCTGCTGGGGCTGGTCTCCGTCCTCTACTTCGTCTTCGCCGAGCTGGTCAAGCTCCACGAGCTCTGCGAGTGGTGCACCGCCGTCCACATCCTGGTCTTCCTCAGCCTGCTGGTCACGATTGCGCGCGTCCAGCCGGCGAGGGCTTCATAGCGAGGTTTGCAATGGCCCGACCCTCCAAGCGCCACCGCGAGAACGTGGCCGCCGGCCGCTCCGCCCCACCGAGAACCCCTGCCAGCGGCCGGCCGGCGNNGTGGTCGCGGTGGTCGTGGTCTTCATCATCTTGGGAACTCGTCCGACCGCGAAGGGCACCGCCTCGAGCTCCAACCAGCTCGCCCCGGCCTCCGTCCTGGCCGCGGTCACCGGGGTCAGCCCGAGTGTGTCCAGCACGATCGGGGCAGGTGGGATCACCGACCCCTTCCAGCCGATATCCGGCTCGCCGGCGGCGCTGACCGGCCCGGGGGGCAAGCCCGAGCTCTTCTACTACGGTGCCGAGTTCTGCCCCTACTGTGCCGCCGAGCGCTGGGGCCTGGTGATCGCCCTGAGCCGCTTCGGGACCTTCAGCAACCTGCACATCACCAAGTCCGACTCGAACCCTCAGGACATCCCCAACACCCACACCTTCAGCTTCTACGGTTCCAGCTACTCGAGCCAGTACCTGGACTTCGCGGCGATCGAGAGCGCGGACCGCAACGACAACCCGCTGCAGACGCCGACGGCCGCCGAGGGCACCCTGGTCACCACCTACGACACGACCCCCTACTCGACGACGACGGGCGGCATCCCCTTCCAGGACTTCGGCAACCGCTACATCGTGAGCGGCAGCGGGGTCAATCCCGAGCTGCTCCAGGGGATGACCTGGCAGCAGATCGCGGCCACCCTGACCGACACCTCGAGCAAGGTTGCCCAGCCGATCATCGGCGACGCCGACTGGATCACAGCCGGGATCTGCAAGCTGACCGGCGACCAGCCCGGCTCGGTGTGCAGCGCTGCGCCGATCGCATCCCTGGAGGGCCAGATCGCCTCCTCCTGAGCCGGCGGGGTCGCCCGGCTGAGAGCCGGCGCGCGGTCCGGGTCCGGTTCGGGCAGAGCGACCGCTGCGCGGGGACGCCAGCCCCGGGCGAGGGCGGACTCCGACCAGCCGGTGGCGGTTACGGGGTGGCCGTCGGGCTCGCGGAGGCCGATGCGGAGGCGGAGGCCGATGCGGATGCGGATGCGGATGCGGAGGCCGACGCCGACGCGGAGGCCGACGGGCTCGGCGTCGCGGTCGGGCTCGGGGTGGGCGTCGGGCTGGCGCTCGCGGGCGGCTCGGTGGGTGGGTTCGGACAGTTGGCGAAGGCAAAGGGCGCCGTGGTGGGGGTCGCCCCCGCCACGGGGGTCTGCCAGGGCGTGTAGGAGGGGCAGGGGGGCGGAGAGGGCGCGGCGCTGGTGTGGCCGCCGGCGCCCACCAGGAAGGAGATCCCGACCACGACCGCCCCGATGAGGACGGCGGCGACGAAGGTGATGGCGCCCCATTCGCGGCGGAATAGCCCAATCATCCGAGTGCTCCCCGAAGCGCGGGCGCCCGGCCCAGTTCGTGAGCCAGGCGCACATTGGTGGTCAGCCAGCCGTCGAGGGTGCCCACATCGAGCAGCTCGCCCTCGAACTCGAGCCCCCAGACCTCCTCGCCCGCCCCGAGCAGGGTGGCGATGCCGTCAGTCAGCTGGATCTCCCCGCCCTCCCCGGCCGGGGTCCGGCGCAGGGCGTCGAAGATCCCGGGAGAGAGCACGTAGCGGCCCATGATGGCAAGGTCTGATTGAGCCTCCTCAGGCTTCGGCTTCTCCACGACACCGGTGATCCGGTGGAGGCGGCCCCGGCTCTCGGAGACGGTGGCACAGCCGTAGCGGGAGATCTCGTCACCGGATACCCGCATCAGGGCGAGCACCGTCGACTGGACCCCGTCCCAGGCCTTGCGAAGCTGGGCAAGGACCGGGGGCTCGGCGTGCGAGAGGTCGTCGGGGAGCATGCAGAGGAAGGGATTGTCGCCCACCACATCGGCCGCGCAGAGTACCGCGTGGCCCAGGCCGAGTGGCTTCTCCTGGAGCACGTAGCGGATGTGGGCCATGTCCTGCGAGTGGCGGACCGCGGCGAGCTCGGCCTTCTTGCCACGTGCCTCGAGCACCTTCTCGAGCTCCGGCTGGCGCTCGAAGTGGGCCTGGATCAGCTCCTTGCCGGTGGCGATGACCAGGACCATCTCGAGGGCACCGGCCGCCATCGCCTCCTCGATCGCCCACTCGATGACCGGGCGGTCGACCACCGGGAGCATCTCCTTGGGGAGAACCTTGGTGGCGGGGAGGAAGCGGGTGCCCAGTCCGGCGGCGGGGACCACGCAGTGGCGAATCGTGCCCATCGGCCGGGCATTGTCTCCATTTGGGGCTACCGCGCGCTGCGCGCCGTTCGCGGGGGCCCCTCGGAAGGCAGCGGCCGAGCAGCCTCACGCGTCTCTCCGAGTACGATCCGAGCCCATGCTCGACGTCCGCACCGAGCTGATCCGAGCCGTCCGCGCCGTCCTCACCGCATCCGGTGTCGACGACCAGGTCGAGGCAATTGTCGACCGCTCCGCCCGGCCCGAGTTCGGCGACTTCTCGACCCCGGCGCCGCTCCGCGCCGCCCGGGTGCTCCGCCGACGCCCGATCGAGATCGCGGAGGAGCTGCGGGGACGGCTGGAGGCGCTCCACCTCCCCTTCGTGACCAGCTGGACGGTCAGCCCGCCCGGGTACGTCAACTGCCGGCTGGACGATTCCACCTGGGCCACCGCAGTGGTCGACCAGGCGCTGGAGATGGACCGGGGCACGCCGCTCAGCCTCCCGGGGGAGGCGCCGCCCCCGGGGCGGACGCTGGTCGAGCACACCGCCACCAACCCCAACAAGGCGGCCCACGTCGGCCATCTGCGCAACGCCTGCATCGGCGACAGCGTGGCTCGGATCCTCCGGCGCCTCGGCCAGGAGGTGGAGGTCCAGAACTACATCGACGACACCGGGGTCCAGGTCGCGGACGTCGCCGTGGGGCTGCGCAACCTGAAGCTCGAGCAGGGGACCGGCGAGCCCTTTGACCAGTACTGCTCCCGGGTCTACGTGGAGGTGGGCCGCCGCTACGAAGCGGACCCCTCGCTGGTCGAGGAGCGGCGCCGGACGCTCCGTGAGATCGAGGCGGGCGACGGCGAGACGGCACGTTTCGTCAAGGACCTGGCCTCCCGGGTGGTCGACTGCCACCTCGCCACCATGCGGCGCTTCGACATCGGCTACGACCTGCTGACCTGGGAGTCCGACATCATCGCCCTCGGCTTCTGGAGCCGGGCGTTTGAGCTGCTGCGGGAGACCGGGTCGATCGTCCATGTGACCGAGGGCCGGCATGCCGGCTGCTGGGTGATGCCGTCCGACGGCGACGACGCCGACGAGGACGACGCCAAGGTGCTGGTCAAGTCGGACGGGGTCGCGACCTACACGGCCAAGGACATCGCCTACCAGCTCTGGAAGTTCGGGCTGCTGGGCCGCGACTTCCGCTACCGGCGCTGGCACCCGGACGATCCGGCCTCCCCGGCCACCACCACGACCGGGGAGGCGGAGCTGCCCGCCGAGGGGTTCGGCCGGGCCACCCGGGTGATCAACGTCATCGATGCCCGCCAGGCCTACCCCCAGCAGGTGGTCAAGCGTGGCCTCGCCCGCACCGGGCACGCCGAGCAGGCCGAGCAGTCCATCCACCTCGCCTATGAGGTCGTCGCCCTCTCCCCGGGCGCCGCCGAGGCCCTCGGCATCCCGCTGGAGCAGGGTCGGAAGGAATACGCGCTCTCGGGGCGAAAGGGGATCGAGGTGCGCGCCGACGACCTGCTCGACAAGGCACGGGAACGGGTCGGGGAGAAGGCGGCCGACGCCGATGCCGCGACCAGCCTGGCGGCGGGGGCGGTGCGCTACTACCTGGAGAAGTTCACCCTCAGCCAGATCATCGCCTTCGACTTCGACGACGCCCTGCGGGTGACCGGCGACACCGGGATCTACCTCATGTACAGCCACGCCCGTGCCGCCGGGATCATGCGCAAGGTCGCGGAGACGGGCGGGCCGGGCGTCGTCCCCGCGCTGGAGGGGGCGGAGCGGGCGCTGCTGCACGGGCTGGACAGCTACCGCCACGCCCTCGCCGAGGCCGGTGCGGCACTCTCACCGTCGACGCTCTGCACCTACGCCTTCGAGCTGGCCTCGACCCTCACCGACTTCTACGAGCACACCGAGGCGATCGTGCGCGAGCAGGACCCGGTGCGGCGTGCCTTCCGGCGCCGGCTGGTGGCGGCCACCCGAGCCACCCTGGCGGACTGCCTCTGGTGCCTGGGGATGCCGGCGCCGGAGCGGGTGTAGGGGGACGGCAGTCGTGATCGACACTGAGACTGCTGAACCGAAGCAGTTGTGGGGGTTTGCCGCATGAGGGTGGCCTACTGGATCGTCGCCGGATTGCTGGCCCTGCTCTACCTGTACTCGGGTGGGAGCAAGGTGGTGCGGTCCAAGGATCAGCTGCGGCCCATGATGGGCTGGGTCGACAGTATGCCGCTGGGACTTGTGCGAACCATCGGCGCGCTGGAGGTGCTCGGCGCCCTGGGACTGATCCTGGCCCCGCTGACCGGGATCGCGGCGGGCCTCGCCCTGGCGGCAGCGACCGGGCTCGTGCTGATACAGGTCGGCGCGCTGTCGCTGCACCTCAGCCGCGGCGAGGTCAAGGTGATCGGACTGAACATCTTCCTGATCGCCCTCGCCGCCGTCGCCATCTGGCTCTCGACCACCTGGCTGTAGCAGGGCGCGTGGGCACCGCCGGCGACAGCTGGGACGATGCGCTGCCCGAGACCGCCAAGGCAGCTCAGCCCCCCGCCCCTATAATTCGGCAGGTCCGGCACGCCCCGTTCGTCTAGAGGCCCAGGACACCGCCCTCTCAAGGCGGAGATCGGCGGTTCGAATCCGCCACGGGGTACCAGGGGTCAGGGGGCGAGGGCGGGCGGCCCCGCTGCCCGCCACGTGACCACCTGGAGGCGACCCCATGCGCCCCGGACGGCCCGCCGTTCCCCCAGCTCGTAGCCGAGCTCGCGCAGCCGGGCACCGTCGGTGAGGATCAATCGGGGGTGGCGGTACTCGCGCTCCACCTCAGCGGGAAAGCGGCCACCGGCCAGCCACGCCTGCTCCTCGAGGGCGTAGCCACGGTCCTCACGGACGGCCCGGATCGGTCCCACTGCGATGAGGGCGAGGATGGCGACGATGACGAGCGCCAGCAGAGCGGTGACGAGGGGGTTCATACGCTGGTGGGAACCTCGATCGAGGCCTTTGCGCCGATGACCATGACCGCCTCACTGTAGGCGCGAGACCGGACCGCGGTGGCACGGCGTCGCCGGGCGGTTAGAATCCAGGCGTCCCCCGCCCCCTCGCAGGAGCCTTCCCATGGCCAACAACCTCAAGGAATCCAAGGGTGTCCTCTCTCAGAAGGAGATCCTGACCTCGGTGCGCTGCCCCGTCTGCCACCAGCTGATGCGCCAGAACGAGATCGGCATCGAGATCGCCTTCCGCCACGCCCGCAAGCCCGGGGAGCCCAAGCGCGAGCGGATCGTCAAGCACACCAAGAACTGCAAGGCCGCCTGACCCGGCGGTCAGCCGAGGCCGGGGCTGCGGTCAGCCGAGGCCGGGTGCCGATCAGCCGAGGTCGAGGATGAGGTGCAGCGGGTACGGGTTGCTCGAGTCCTGGGGTGTGTAGGAGCCGTTCTTGAGGGTCACGGCCTTGCTCAGGTCGAAGACCATCTTCACGGTGCTCCCACTCGAGGTCGCCACGGCCTTGGTGACGATGCCGCCGGTCCCCGGTGAGAGGCCGGACTCGCCGGCTCCCGTGAGCGTGACGTCGAGCGTTGTCGGATCGGAGAACGAGGCCGTCGCCTTCGGCTCACCCGAGCCCCCCGAGAAGTCGAGGACGATCCAGAGGTCGCCGTTCGGCTGCGTTCCGTAGCGGACATCCTCGACGGTCCATCCCGAGCCCCCGCTTCCGAAGCTCTGGGTGGCGACCACCGGGGTGGGCACCGGTGTCGGCAGGGGCGTCGGCACCGGCGTCGCCGACACGGTCGGGGCAGCGCTCGGCGCGACCGATGCCGAGGGCTGCAGGGCGGTGACCGGCTGCAGTGCCGGGGTCCCACTCGCGAGCGGCGCGGCGCGGGAGCTCGCCCCGGTGTTCGCCGCGAGGGGCAGCGGGGTCGGAGCCCCGATGTGATTGACCACCAAGCTCACCGTCACGACCAGCAGGGCCAGGATGGCGAGCATGGCAAGGACGACGTAGCGGCGGCGGAATTGGCGTGCGAGACGGCTCAGGCGATCGGGGACATCGCCGAAGCGCCCCGACGCCGAATCCAGCTTGCCGGCGCTCGGCCCGATCCAGCGGTGGTCCCCGAGCTGCCGGGTGTGGCGGCCGGGCTTGGCGGGGCCCCGATCGAGATCGCGAACGCGTGGGGTGGTCGCCTCGGCGATCGCCGCCGATTCGAAGAGCGGCACTGCCGACCACGGTGTGGCCGCCGGATGCTCGGTGTCGTGGCCCCCACGGGTGGGGAGACCGCCGCTCGTGGGTGGCGCGGCCGGCGCGTCCATCTCAGCGGGCGGGTCCATCCGCGCACGGAGCGCGGCCGTGAGCAGGCCCGCCGACTCGGGTGGCGACACGCTGTGACCCCACCCCGGCACGGTGCCCGGGGTCCGCCCATCGTCGCCGTCGGCGCTGCGCATGAGCGCCAGCCGCAGCGAGACCTGGTCGCGGAGGCGTGAGATCAGGGTCGCCCGGACCGGCTGAGGCGGTTCCGCCACCCGCGCGATCAGCGGATCGATGAGGGGATCGGGGGTGGCGTCCGCGTCGGCCACGTCGCCGTCGCTCGCCACCTCGGCGCCCGGGCTGCGACCTGGTGGAGCGCCCGTCCCATCTGGTACCGAGCGGAGTGGGTCGGTGGAGAAGTCGGGGGCCGGGTGGGTGCGTGATTGCGGAGGTACCGGGTCATCCCGGGGCGCCCAGCTCCACGGGTCGCCCTCGTCATCGGACGCCCTGACCCGGGGCGCGAAGGACCCCGAGTCGAGCCAGGTCTGGTCCCCGAGCCGGGTCGGCGGTGGCTGAGAGCGCAGCGGAGCAGAGGCCGGGAGGGGCCCTGCAGGCGGGGGCAAGGGTGGCGGCGGATGCACCGGCGGAGCCAGGGGTGCCGGCCAGGAGGGCGCCAGAGGCGGTGGCGGGAGGATGTCCTCCGGGATCACCACCGGCTCGGGCGTCGCCGCGGACGCGCCGGCCTCGATCCCGGTTGCCTCCACGACAGCGGCCTTCGGCGCGAGAGGCTCGTCACCTGCCGCCCGCAGGGTTGGGACGTCGAACCCGGTGGCTTCGGATGTGGCCGCCTCGAGGCCCGACGGGGTCACCCGGACGGGGTGGACGGTGGACCAGGCACCGACCCCTTCGAGCGCGACGCTCCCGTGAGACCAGTGGTCGGGAGCCGGCGGCTCCGGAGCGCCCGGCACCGCTTCCGGTGACAGGGGTGCCGCGGACCCGGGGACCGATCGACCATTGAGCTGGAGCTCGTAGTCATCGGGAGGCTGCTCGGTCGATGCGCCCATCACGGTCACGCCTGATGGCGAGAAGACGTCGACGAAGGGGAGCGAAGGCTGATCGCTCTCCGGCGGGGCCGGCGGAGGTTGCGGGTCGTGGCGTGCGCTCCACGGCAACGTCTCGGCGGCGCCTCCCCCGCCGCGCCACCGGGGCAGCTCCGGCCCGGGGGGGTCGGGTGGCCGCGGCGCGCGCGGAGGAAGGGTGTCGCCGGGCCCGAGCAGCCCGAGCTGCTGCAGGAAGCCGCTGACGGCATCGTCGGGGACGTGCACCCGTCCCAGCGCACCGAAGCGCTCCGTCTCCTCGCGGAGGCATTCGAGGCCCTTGCGGCAGCGCTCGCAGCCGACGAGGTGCGCCTCGATCTCGGCGCGCCGCCCCGGTTCCAGCTCGTCATCCAGGTAGCTGCTCAATGCGAGCAGGCTGCACTTCATATGGCGATCTCGCGGTAGACCGAGCTGAACTGGCGTCGGGCCGCGGCCAGCTGTCGGCTGGCAGCCTCCGGCGAGCACTCCAGCGCGCGGGCGATCTCCGGGTAGCGGAGCCGGGCGAGATTGCGCAGCAGCAGCGCCGCGCGCCGTTCAAAGGGAAGGGTCATGAGCGCGCGCTTCACGGTGTTCATCCGGCTGGCCACGTCCCCACCGCGGAATTCCGTCTGAAGCGAGGCACGGCTGCGACGCCACAGCCTCGCCGGTCCGTGGGGCCGCGGCGGGAATCGCTCACCGGTGCGGCAGGCGCGGGTCACCGCGCGATAGAGGGCGGCAGTACCGTCGACACGCACCCGCGCCGGCGGGTACTTGGCGGCATGGAAGATGCCCGCCGCAGCCAGCTCCACGGCGGAGTCGGCGTCGCCGACCAGATGGGCGGCGTACGTGACGAGTTCGTCCAGATGCTCGGAGACGAGCTCCGCGAACTCGCCACTGGTGGCTGGGACGTTAGCTGCGACGTTAATCATGAGTCCACCCGGGGGTGGCTGGTGGCGTCCCGACAGCATACACGGGTGTGGTACAGCGGTCAAGATGACTCGACCGCCTTCCGGCGCGCCCGAAGCGGTCAGTCCGGCGGTGAAGTCCGTGTCACGGCGCCATCGCCACCGCCCGCGCCATCCGTATCTGCCGGTATCGTCAGCAACTCACCGCCCCTGACGAGCGTGGGCGGGACGAGACCCGCGGCCGCCCAGGCGGTGGTGGGCATGCCGATGTCAGCAACCGTGATCTCGCCGGCGTGCCGGCGGCCCGCCGGAGTCCAGAGCCCCGCCTTCATGGCGGTGAGAGTGCAGGTTCGGAGTGCGCGGGCGGTCGGTGTTCCCGGTGTGCCGGTGGTGGCGTCGAGTCCACTCGGGACGTCGATGGCAAAGGTGCGGGCGGGGGGAAGGAGCGCGATCGCCCTGGCCTGAGGCGGCCGGGGGTCACCGCGGACACCGGTGCCGAGGAGAGCGTCGATGACCGGGCCGGTCGCGCCCACCAGCTCCGGTGGGAGGTCACCGTCGGGATGCTCGGTGACCGTCGCGCCGAGGGCCCGGAGAGCACCGAGGTGAAGGGTCAGCAGCTCGCCGAGCCGTTCCGCCTCCGCGACCAGCGCGACCCGCACCGGCAAGCCCCAGGTCAGGAGGTGGCGTGCGGCCACCAATCCGTCTCCCCCGTTATTGCCATGTCCGGCCACAACCAGGACGGGATCGCGGCGGCCGGCGACGGCGGCAAACACCCAGCGCGCCACCTGCCAGCCCGCGATCTCCATCAGCTGAAGGACGCCGACACCCTGGGCGGTGGCCGCCCGGTCGAGGTGCGACTGCTGTTCGGAGGTGAGATCCCCGTACCGGCCCCGCGCTCCCGCCTCCGCTCCGACCCCGCTCATCGGAGCGCAACCGTGATCGGCATGCCGGCCCGGATCCGGGCCCGCTCCGCTGCGGAGGCCTCCCGGGCGGCCAGCTCGAGGTGCCCCGAGCTGTTCCACAGCGCGGCCACCGTGCCATCGATCTCGGCGTAGGTGGTCACCACTCGATCGCTCTCTCCGCCGGGCCAGCTCAGGGAGGCGATCCGCCGCTCACCGACGTCGGAGAGGCGCACCCCGGTGATGCAGTTGCCGAAGTGGTCGACCGACACCACCAGGGATCGGAGGCGATCTCCGTCCGCAACGGGGGTCAGCTCCTCCCGCAGGTGCGGCGTGTCGATCGGCGCGCCGGCGCCGGCCAGGGACCTGCCGGCTGCGATGAGCGCCGCCACCGGCGCGAAGAGGTCGCGCCCGTGGAAGGTGGGAGACACGCCGGCCGGGGTGATGAGCCGGGCCGCCTGGCGTTGCCGCGCCTCGAGCCAGAGGTACGAGACGAGCCCGGTGTCGGGGGCCACGCAGGCGACACCGTCACATTCGACCGCCACCGCCGCCCGATCGCCACCGACCCCCGGGTCCACGACCGCGCAGATGACGCTGCCGGGACCAAAGGCGCGGGCCAGCGTCTTGCAGCGGTAGGCGGCGGTCAGGACGTCGCCGGCGGGGATGAGATGGGTGCCGTCGATGCAGCGGACGCCCGGGGATGCCGACCAGGCCGCGGCCCACAGCTCGGCCGCATAGCCGTCCTCCAACCCGTAGTCGGTCACGAAGATCAGCGTTCCGGACACCCGCCGGCTACGTTAGCAGGGGGCGGCAGGACCTTCGGTGGTTCATCGGCACCCCGCTACCAGCGGCGGCGGCGAATGCCGATCGGCACCCGGCCGGAGACGGCGAAGGGGCGGCCCGGCACCCTGCCGGACCGCCCCTCCCTGGGACGATGTTGATCCCGCCGACTTAATAGTCCGGCATCTGCGGCGGTGCCTGACCCTTGTTCTTCTCGGGGATGTCGGTGATGAGCACCTCGGTGGTCAGCAGCAGACCCGCGATCGACGCGGCGTTCTGCACGGCGGAGCGGGTCACCTTGGTGGGGTCGATGATCCCGGCGGCGACCATGGCCACGTAGGCGCCGGTGGCCGCGTCCAGGCCCTGGCCCTTGGGGAGGCCCTTGACCTTCTCGACCACGACCGAGCCCTCGAGCCCGGCGTTGACGGCGATCTGGCGGAGCGGCTCCTCCAGGGCTCGCCGGAGGATGTTGACGCCGGCCAGCTCATCGCCCTCGGCCTTGACCTTGTCGAGAGCAGCGATCGAATTGAGGAGGACGACGCCACCCCCGGGGACGATCCCCTCCTCCACCGCGGCGCGGGTCGCCGACACGGCGTCCTCCATGCGGTGCTTCTTCTCCTTGAGCTCGGTCTCGGTGGCGGCACCGACCTTGATCACGGCGACTCCGCCGGAGAGCTTGGCGAGCCGCTCCTGGAGCTTCTCCTTGTCCCAGTCGGAGGTCGACTTCTCGATCTCCGCCTTGATCTGCTCGATGCGGCCCTTGATGGCGTCCTGGCTACCGGCACCCTCGACGACGGTGGTGTCGTCCTTGGTGATGGTGACCCGCCGGGCGCGGCCGAGCTGGTTGAGCGTGGTGGAGTCCAGCTTCAGGCCGATCTCCTCGCTGACGACGGTGCCGTCGGTGAGGATGGCGATGTCCTGCAGCATGGCCTTGCGGCGGTCGCCGAAGCCAGGGGCCTTCACGGCCACGGCGCTGAAGGTTCCGCGCAGCTTGTTGACGATGATCGTCGCGAGCGCCTCACCCTCCACGTCCTCGGCGATGATGAGGAGTGGCTTGCTCATCTGGACGACCTTCTCGAGAAGGGGAAGGACGTCGGCGATGGCCGAGATCTTGCGGTCGGTGATCAGGATGTAGGGCTCCTCGAGGACCGCCTCCATCCGCTGAGCGTTGGTCACCATGTAGGCCGAGATGTAGCCCTTGTCGAACTGCATCCCCTCGACCAGCTCCAGCTCCGTCTCCAGCCCCTTGGACTCCTCGACGGTGATGACGCCGTCCTTGCCCACCTTCTCCATGGCGTTGGCGACGGTCTCGCCGACGGCCGGGTCGGCTGCGGAGATCGACGCCACCTGGGCGATCTTCTCGCGCTCGGTGACCGGGATCGACTGGGCCTTGATGGCCTCGACCACGGCGGCGACGCCCTTGTCGATGCCTCGCTTCAGGAGGATCGGGTTGGCGCCGGTGCCGACCTGGCGAAGACCGGCCTCGATGAGCGCCTGGGCGAGCACCGTGGCGGTGGTGGTGCCATCGCCGGCGATGTCGTTGGTCTTGGAGGCGACCTCCTTGACCAGCTGAGCGCCCATGTTCTCGAAGGGCTGCTCGAGCTCAATCTCCTTGGCGATGGTCACGCCGTCGTTGGTGATCGTCGGCGAGCCGAACTTCTTGTCGAGGACCACGTTGCGGCCCTTGGGGCCGAGGGTGATCCTCACCGCGTTGGCCACGGCATCGACGCCGCGCTTGAGAGATGCGCGAGCGTCCACGTCATAGATGATTTGTTTAGCCATGAACCTCCTCCACCGCCTGCCCGGTGGGCAGGGCTCCTGGAACGGTCGGGATGAAGCGTCGGCTTGCCATCTTAGCACTCGGGGTAGGCGAGTGCTAGCGGCCCGGGTCGTCGAGTGCCAGCGGCCCCCTGGGCGCCATGGCGGTGGTGGGAAGGCAACCGTCGCGCGAGTGCCACCCCGCCACGAGCGCTCGAG
>PLAK01000071.1 GCA_003134115.1 Candidatus Changshengia sp. | reverse complement strand
ATCGGTATCCCCGGCCACGACAGCCGCCGGCGCCGCCAGGCGCTGAACCCCGCGTCGCGCAGCAGCGCCGTCATCTCCGGCGCGTTGCGATAGCCGCTGCCATGACCCCGCCCGGTCGACCGCAGGAGGCCGCCGAAGAGGCCGATCCCGAGCACGTCGGCGAGGAGCAGCCGGCCGCCCGGCGCGAGCGTCCGGACCACCTCGCGGAGCGCCGCGTCCTGGTGGTCCCAGTGATGGAAGGACATCGTCGTGGTGGCCACGTCGACGCTCGCGTCGGCGAGCGGCAGGTGGTCGGCCGAGGCCACCTCGAGGCGGACCCGCGGCTCCCCGGCGAAGCGGGTGCGCGCCACCGCGATCATCCCCTCGGCCGGATCGACGCCGATCAGCTCCGCCCCCGTCAGGCGGGGGAGGAGCGCCTCGAGCAAGCGCCCCGTCCCGCAACCGAGGTCGACGACCCGGCGCGGCGTCACGCGGCCCGAGCAGACCGCATCGACAACCGGCCGGTGGACCCGCCCGAAGAAGTACTGCCCCGGGCCGCGGTCGTAGGTTGTCGACCACTCGTCGAAGCGCTCGACGTCGCCATGGTGCCGTCTCGCCATCTGCGCCGATCATCAGACCACAACCCGCGGGGCGACAGCCGTGAGCGCATACTTCCGCTGCTTCTGCGATGAGTCTCCAGGACGTCGTCATCCCGTCGCGCCAGGTCCACCTGCGCGGCTGTCTCGCGCTCCCCGACGCCCCCGGCCCTCACCCTGGCGTGGTGGTGATCCATGAGGCGTACGGCCTCAACGACAACATCCGCGACATCACCGGGCGCTTCGCGGCGGAGGGCTATGCGGCACTCGCCGTCGACCTCTTCAACGATCGCAGCCGGGTGATCTGCATGGCCCGCCTGTTGGGCGAGGCGATGATCGGCCGCGAGCCGTTCGCCGTGCCCCACCTGAGGGCCTCCGCGGACTTCCTGATCGCCCAGCCGGAGGTCGACGGGGCGCGCCTCGGGGTGATCGGCTTCTGCATGGGAGGCGGTCTCGCCCTCGCCTGGGGGTGCCGGGATCGCCGGTTGCGCGCGATCGCCCCCTTCTACGCCATGAACCCGCGCCCCCTCAGCGCGGCGCGCCGCCTCTGCCCCGTGGTGGGCAGCTACCCGGGCCGGGACATCACCGCCCGGGGCGGGCGCAAGCTCGACACCCGCCTCGAGACGTACGGGATCGTCCACGACATCAAGATCTATCCCGGGGCTCGCCATTCGTTCTTCAACGACCAGGGCAGGGCCCACGACCCGGCGGCCTCGGCCGACGCCTGGGAACGCACGCTGGCCTTCTTTGCCGAGCACGTCCGTTCCGAGCCGGGCACCCTCGTGGCGCGCACCCCCTAGGAGCGCGCGCCCTCGCCGTCGCCGCGCAGCCAGGTGAGCACGGAGAGCACCCTCCGGTTGTCGTCCGGCGTGTCCTCGATGCCGAGCTTGGAGAAGATCGCCGAGACGTGGGCCTCCACCGTCTTGGGGCTGAGGAAGAGCCGCTCTCCGATGGCGCGATTCGACCGGCCCTCGGCCATCTGCCCCAGCACCTCGCGCTCCCGAGCCGTCAGCGTCTCCACCGGGTCGGCCTGGCGGCGGCGGCGACCGACCAGACGGCCGACCACGGTCGGGTCGATCACCGACCGACCTGCCACCACCGAACGCAGCGCCGCGAGCAGCTCGGAGACATCTCCGACCCGATCCTTGAGCAGGTAACCGACCCCGTCGGCGCCCTGGGCCAGGAGCTCCATCGCGTACCGGGTCTCGACGTATTGGGAGAGGACGAGGACGGCCACCTTAGGGTGGTGCACCCGCAGGTGCAGTGCCGCCCGGAGGCCCTCCGTCGTGTTGGTCGGCGGCATCCGGATGTCGACGATGCAGACGTCCGGCGGATCGGCGTCGACGGCCGCGAGCAGCGCCTCGGCGTCGCCCACCTGGGCCACCACCTCGAAGCCTGATTCGGACAGCATGCGGGCCAATCCCTCGCGCAACAGCACCGAATCGTCGGCAAGGATCACGCGCATGGCAGCTCAAACTCCACTCGGGTTCCACTCCCTTCGGGGCTTTCGAGCGTGAGCTGGCCGTCCAGCGCAGTGATCCTGTCCACCAGCCCGTTCAGGCCGCTTCCCCCGTCGAATTGAGCACCGCCCACGCCGTCGTCACAGACCTCGACCTGGAGGCGGCCGTCCTCGAGACGGGCGGTGACGGTGACCGAGGTGGCCCGGGCGTGCTTGGCCGTGTTGGTGAGCAGCTCGCAGACCGCGAAGTAGGCGGCGGCCTCCACCTGGTCGGGGAGGCGGCAGTCCACCGTCGCGCGCAGTGTCACCGGGACGGGGGCGTCTTCCGCCAGGGACTCGAGGGCGGCGTCCAGCCCGGCGTCGGAGAGGATGGCCGGCCGGATCCCGGCGGCCAGCCGGCGCAGCTCCTCGAGGGCCTTCCTGAGCTGCCGCTCGCCATCCGCGAGCAGCTCCCGGGTCTCCCCGGGCCGCTCGTCCACCCGCTCGCCGGCCCGGCTCAGGGTCAGCGCCAGGGCGACCAACCGCTGCTGGGCCCCGTCGTGAAGATCACGCTCCAGCCGTCGCCGCTCCTGGTCGGCGACCGTGACCAGACGGGCTCGCGACTCGGTGACCTCGGCGAGCCGGGCGCGGACATCCGCCTGGAGACGCTCGTTCTCGATGGCGAGGGCCGCGGCGCCTGCCACCACCGCCACCAGGGTGGGGTCGTTCTCCAGGGAGCGGTCGTGGATCAGCGCTGCCACCGCCACGCCGCCCCGTTCCAGGACGGTGAAGCTGCGGGAGGAGCGACGGTCGGGGAGGTCGAGGGATCTTCCCTCGGCATCGACCCATCCCTCCCGGCCTGGAACCTGGTACGCGAGCGCCAGCGAGGGATCGTGAAGGGTTTCCGCCAGCGCGTCGCGGATGCGCTCCGGAGGGGGTGATGACCCGAGCTCGACCACCAGGTGGCCGGCCGATGCGACCGCGAGGCGGCTGCGCAGCAGGCCAAAGACGAAGGCGAGTGGGAGCGAGGCGAGCGCGATCGGTGTGAGCACCGGCACCGCGTTCTCCACCCCGGGAGCCAGGCCGATGACGCCGGGGAGGGAGAGCAGGATGGCCGCCAGCAGCATGGGGCCGCTGGCCCACGCCGCCGGACCGAGAGCTCGCCGGGCGGGCGGGGTGCCCCGCACGTAATGGAGGACGACGAGCGCGACGAGCGTCACGCAGAGAGTGGCATCGAGCCCCTGCTGGATGGCGTCGAAGATCGCGTACTGGGTGGCGTCGCGGTGGAGCACGAACAGCTCGGCGCTGTTGGCCGGGGCGAAGAGGACGTGGGTGAAGAGATTTCCCCCCAGGGCCCAGAGGTAGCCCGCGGCCACCACCACCCGGTCCGCCCTCGTCTCCAGGCGGCCGCTCGGGAAGGCCACGACGAGGTGGCCGAGAAAGCCGAAGTAGCCCACGAAGAAGAAGTCACCGAGGGCAAAGGCCAGCGGCGACGTCAGGTGGGTCAGGTCCTGGACGAACCATGCGAGGCCCACCGCCACCATGAGCGCGCCCGTCCGGTTGTGGGGGCGCCGCAACCAGGCCGCGGCCCCGACCAGCACGTAGGTGAGCCCACCCGCGACGTGCAGGACGATCGCCGCCGCCGACTCGCCGGCGGGATGGTGGAGGTCGGCGATGAGCGCGAGGAGAGCGATCGCGATCCCGACGAGGGATGCCGCAAGCGGCAGCACCGCGGGGCGGTGAGGACCGGGCACGGTGCGGGGAAGGGACGCCGCCTCGACCACGGCGGGATTGTCACACGGGCGGGTGCCGGTCGAACCGGCCTGCCGGGTTCGTGACCCCCGCCGCGTCGCGGGGCGCTCACGACGGCGTCGGGCGGCGGCGAGTCATGGCACACTCGGCCGGTGCTCCTCCCGATCACGACCGACGTCCTCGTCGGAGAGGCGGAGAGGCTCGGTGGCGACGGCCACCGCTACTCCTCTCGCCAGCTCTATTACGCCGCCTGCCGGGCGGTCGAGCGGCCTGCGGTGTCGGTCACCCGAGGCTTCGTCGGCCTCGGGGCCCTGCTGATCGTGCTCGGCGGGGCAATGCTCTGGGTCAAGACCATCCCCCTCTCCGCCATCCTCGCCGTCATCGGGGTGGCCCTGCTGCTCGCCGCTCCGCTCAACGCCCGCGTCGAGCGCAATCGGGAGCTCCAGAGGGCGCTCGACAGCCGGACCCTCGCGACCAGCTACCCGAGCTTCCTCGCCGGGCCGATGGCGGAGGCGCTCCGCGCACGGCCCGAGGCGTTCAGCGCCCTGGCGTCACCTTCACCAGCCGCCGGAGCCGGCACCGACTCCCCCGCCGCCGCGCGCGACGCCCTCGCTCCCCCTCCCGCCCCGGTCGCGACTCAGCTCGCCGCCGGGCCCCTCGTCGTCTGCGACCGCCCCGAGACCGCGGAGCTGCTCGCCGCCAACGCCGGCCGGCTCGGCGACGGCACCCGGATCGTCGCCCTGGCCGCGTTGATGACCGACGACGATGGCGAGCTGGCACCCGCGCTGCGTGACCGGCGACTGGTGGCCGTTCACGACGCAGACCCCGCCGGCTGCGGGCTGGCGGCTGCGCTCCGCCGGGCCGGTGCCTCCGACATCGCCGACGCCGGCCTCCGGCCCCCGGCCTCCGACGCCGGGCTCCAGGTCATCGAGGGTGCCCCGGCGCGGATGCCCGCCGGGATCGAGGCCGATCTCAGCGCCGCGGAGCTCGCCTGGCTGCGCAGCGGCCGGCGCCTGGAGCTGGCGACGCTGACGCCGCCTGAGGTGGTGGAGCTGGTGCTCGCCGCCCACTCCCCTGCTTCCGACGAGCTTCCGCCGAGCCCCTGACCGGCTCCGCGCCGGGGCGAGGTCAGGACCGGAGTGCCAGCACGCTCTGGATGTGGCCAAGGAGGAAGCCATAGAACTGGCTCCGGTCATTGGCGTCGAGGGCGGGCGTGACCGCCTGCTTGGCCCGCCGCCGGGTGATCCACGGGGGCACGGCGACGGCGACCACCTGGTCGTCGATGGCGAGCAGGACCAGGGCGTCGTCGCTCTCCTCGACGCAAACCAGGACCTTGGACGTGAGGCCGGTGCGGTCGCCGATGCGCCAGCCGCGCTCCCAGCGCCGGCTGCCGTCGGACTGGCGAACCACGTTGACCGTCCGGTCCTCGAAGATGACCTCACCCGGCATGAGCGCTGAGGCCACGGCTCCCTGCAGCGCGGCGTGCCCTTCGGTGCAGATCCAGTTCACGAGGGACGCGCCCCGGTGGTCGACTGCGGGCAGCGCTCGGGGATCCTTCGCCTTGCCGCCCAGTGCGGCCACCGTGCTGGCATGGCGGCGGCAGTAGCCTGCTTCTCCGACCGCGCGGAGGTGCCGGTGACACCATGCGGTCTCGCAGGACCGGCCACGACCGTCGACATAGGCACACATGGCCACGGCGGGGGCGGTGCAGCCTCTCTCCTGGCAACCGGTCATGGCCGTCGCCCGTTCCAGGACACGTGCTTCCGGCAGGGACACCATCATCAGGTCCGAAACCGCCATCGACTCATCCTCGACCCGCCTCAGGCCCTGATGCCGAGGCTCCTCTCGGTGTGACAGCTTAGGACCGTTTGATCCGAACCCCTCTGGGCTTCTCCGTTTTGTGACGTTTCCCGCATAGGCTCTCGTATCCTCGGGGCCATGGCCACGCTACCCGCCCCCCTTGAAGCCGCCGCCGACCTCCTCATCGAGCAGGGACGCGACATCGGTCGCGACCTCGCCGAGCGGCTCGTCCTCACCCGTGACGACGAGCTGCCCCAGCTGATCGGGCTCGCCCATCAGGTCCGCGTCCGCTGGATGGGTCCGGCGGTGGAGGTCGAGTCCATCATCTCTGCCAAGACCGGCGGCTGTCCCGAGGACTGCACCTTCTGCTCACAGTCGGCGCGCTACACCACCGACGTCACCCGCCGGCCGATGCTCCCGACCGCTCAGCTGGTCGAGCTCGCCCGCCACACCCGGGCCCTCGGAAGCACGGAGTTCTGCATCGTGGTCGCCGTGCGGGGACCCAATCACCGCCTGCTCGAGCAGGTTTGCGAGGCCGCGCGTGCCATCCGCGCCGAGGTCGACATCGAGGTCGACGCCTCCCTCGGGCTGCTCTCCGACGGTCAGGCGGAGCAGCTCGCCGCTGCCGGCATCCACCGGTACAACCACAACCTCGAGGCGGGGCCCCGCTTCTTCCCACGGATCTGCTCCACCCACACCTACGCCGACCGGTTGGCGACCTGCCACCGGGTGATCGCCGCCGGATTGGAGCTGTGCAGTGGTGGCATCTTCGGGATGGGGGAGACCTGGAGTGACCGGCTCGACCTGGCCTTCGCCCTCCGGGACCTCGGCACCCGTGAGATCCCCTGCAATTTCCTCGATCCCCGGGACGGGACGCCGCTCGGCGGCGAGACACCGCTCCGCCCCCTCGATGCCCTCCGCTGCACCGCGATGATGAGGCTGATCAATCCCCGGGCCGTGGTCCGCTATGCGGGCGGGCGTGAACTGGTCCTCCGCGACCTCCAGGCCTACGGCATGCTGGCCGGGGCCAATGGGCTCATCGTCGGCAACTACCTCACCACCCTGGGCAGGAGCGCGGAGCTGGACCTCGCCATGCTCGCCGACCTGGGGATGCCGGTGGCCGCCGGGCCCCTGACCGGCACCCGGGGGCTGATTGCCACGGCGCCCGCGGTCCCGCTTTCGTCGCCGCATCCATAGAGGTTTGCGACCGGGTCCCACCCTGTTCGTTACGGCGCCGACGTAGCCTGTGCTGAGCCAATGGAACTGGCAGCGGAGAGGGGGGCTGGCGCTCCGACACAACTGCCGGGCCAATCGCGGCCCGAACTGGTGGCTGCCGTCGTGCCGCCGGCGCCGCCCGCCGGCGTGATGACCGGGAGTGCGAGATGGGTGATCCCCATCGTCGCCCTGGCGGTCAGCCTGATCACGGCGCCACTGGTGGCGGCAGCCGCCGTCGCCCTCCACGCCACCAGCTGGACGGAGCTCGTCGCCCTTGGATTGGGGGGCGCGGTCCTCGCCGTCNNCACGACGCCCTGGTCGCCTCGGACCGCGAGCGGCGCCAGCTCGCCGGCGATCTTCATGACGGGGTCATCCAGTTGATCAGCGCGGTCACCCTCCGCACCGCGACCCTCTCCCGGGGGTTGCGTCGCGAGGGAGGCCAGACGCCGGAGCGGATCACCGCGGCGGTGGAGGGCCTCGACCGGATCACCGTCGATCTCCAGGCCGTCACCGCAGATCTCCGGGGTCTGATGGGGGCACTGGCCGGAGACGAGATCGAGAGCGGCGGGCTGACCGGCGCTCTGAGCAAGCTGCTGGTCCCGCTCGCGGAGAGCGGGGTCCAGGTCGATATCTCGGTGGGTGAGCTGGGCTGCGACGCGCGGGTTCGGAGCCTGATCCACCGGGTGGTGCAGGAGCTGGTGCGCAACGTCGCCAAGCACGCCGCGGCCCGCCGGGTCGAGCTCACCATCACCCAGGATCGCGACGAGGTCCGGCTGGCCCTGACCGACGATGGGCAGGGCTTCGACCCCGCGGCCCTGGGGGAGCGCCAGCGACGCGGTCACATGGGGTTGCTGCTCGTCGAGCAGAGGGTGCAGGACGCCGGCGGGACGCTCCAGGTCACCTCCACGGTCGGACGTGGCACCAAGGTGGTGATGAGGCTGCCGCTCGCCGGCCCAGGGGTCTCCGGCCCTCTCGCCCGCTGATCCCGGCTCGGCCTGAGGCTCTCTCTCCTCGCCCCGTCGCGGTCAGTACGCGGTACTGAGGGGTCCTACGCTCGGAGCAAGAGCCTGCGGCTCTGGCTCCTCACTCCGTCACCCTCAGTAGTCGTTGCCGGGTGCGGTGATCAGGCCCTCGCGGATGGCGATCGACACCGCCTCCAGCTTGGAGTGGGCCCCGAGCTTGCTGATGATGCTCTGGATGTGGTTGCGGAGCGTGTGAATGCTGATGAAGAGGCGCCTGCTGATCTCTTCGTTGCCCAGCCCATCGGCGAGGAAGAGCAGCACGGCGGTTTCGCGCGGCGTGAGCGGCTCGGTCAGGCTCGAGCCGTTGGGGTCGCCGCTCGTCAGCCGGTTGAGCATGGCCGGCGAGACGGGCGTGGCCCCCCCGCAGGCTGCCCGGACCGCCGCGGAGAGCGCGTCGATGCTGTCGCCCTTGGTGACGAAGCCCGCGCAACCGGCGGCCAGGGCCTCGTTGAGGACGCTTGGGTCCATCGCCGCGGTGACCAGGATGACCTTGGCCCCCGGGCGGATCGCGCGCAGCTCGGCGGCCGCATGGGTGCCCTGGCCGTCGGGGAGGCGCTGATCGAGCAGGATGACGTCCACCTCGACCTTCTCCAGCTCGCGCCGCGCGTCGGCCAGGTTGTCGACGGTCCCCACCACCTCCATGTCCGGCTCTTCGGTCAGAGCGGCGGCGACTGCCTGAGTGAACATGCGGTGGTCATCGATGATGAACACCCGAATGGTTCGGGACAGCGCACCCGGCACGGGGAATCTCCTTCGAAGTCGCGGCCCCCACGTCTCTCGCTCGCCATTGTTCGAGGATCGCCGGATGTCGGGGGTGCCTTTCGTCGGACTGTCACGATCGCGTGTCCGCGTCGGAGGGCCGTTGCATCTCTGTGACCCGCGAGGGGTGCATTCGAAGGGGTCGCCGAGATCGATTGCCGGGTTGGGGTAGCCGCGGGCGCCGCCGCGGGCCGGCCTGATAGTGCAGGCACACCAGGGAAACTGCGGTCGTCCGCTTCTGGGCAGGCCGCCCCGTCTGGGTCACGATGGTGCCGAACCTCCCTGCCACCCGAGGATCGGAATGTGATCACCACCGTCGGTCTCCAGACCCAGAGAGCCGGCTTCCTGGCGCGGCTCTCGATCAGCTGTGAGGGCGATCTCGCCGCCTACGGGGATGGCCTGGTCCGGGATTTCCGCGCCCTCACCACGGACCTGGTGGCCGCCTGGCTGCTGGTCGCCGTGGTGGTGTCACAGCTTGCTGACGCGGCCTCGACCATGCTTGCGCTTGCCAATAATTGGCCTGAGGGCAACCCGCTCAGCGCCACCGTGATCGCTCGGTGGGGAGTGCCCGGGCTGCTCACCGAGAAGGTCGTGATCGCCACCGTGGTCGCCGTCAACATGGCCAGGCTGCGTGGTCGCGCCGCCAGGGCCCTCGGGTTTCTCGCCGTCCTGATCGGTTTCGGGGCGGTGGTATGGAACCTTCATGTCATCGGGTAGGGACACGAGCGACGCGATCGATGCCCCACCAACGCTGAGGTCCGCTTCCCGGGGCTCGCCTCACCCCACCCCGGACCCGGTCGTCGCCGAGGCCGCGCTCCTTGCGCTCGCCGGTGGCGACCTCGAGGAGCTTCACGCTCAGATCATCGAGTTGGTGGCCACGCGGACCGGTGCCGACGTCGTCGCCCTGGTGGCGGTCAGGCCCGCGGACCGTGAGATCTCGGTCCTGGCCCACCACGGGCTGCGCCACTCCCCTGATGGCTTGATCGGTACCGATGCCGACCGGAAGCTGGTCGCCGCTCAGCATGTGGCTCTCACGCCGAGCATGAGCAAGGGGTCGGGCGCCCTGGCGGCGCTCCTCCACCTCAATGGTCAGCGGACGGCCATCGCCGCCGGGCTCGGGGGCCAGGGGAGCGCCCAGGTGCTCCTCGCCGCGCGGGAGCACGGCACCTTCACGACCGCAGCCCCGGCGACGCTCGCCGGTGTCGCCCGCGTCCTCGCCTCCGTCGAGGGGAGTCAACGGGTCGCCGAGCAGGCTGACCGCCGGCTCCGCCAGCAGACCGCCGTCGCCGCACTCGGCCGCGGCGCGCTGGGTGGAGGCGAGGAGCTGGGAGAGCTGGCCCGCGCCGCCTGCGACGCGGCCGCTGCCAACCTCGACGCGGACATCGTCGCCGTCCTGGAGCGGGGCCCGGACGGGCTCGTCCCCAGCGCCGGGGTGGGCTGTCCGCCGGAGTCCCTCGCCCGTGAGCTGGCGTTCGCGGCGCCCCTCTGCGCACGGGCGCTGCGGAGGGGCGAGCCGCTCGTGGTCCCCGATCTGAGGGCCTGTCCGGATGTCGGGTCGAACCCCGGTGCAACCGGCAGCGTGCTGATCGTGCCCATCTGGGCCGGCAGCCGGATGGCCGGGGTGCAGATCGTCGTCTCGCGCCATCCGGTCTCCTACTCGGACGATGACGTCGCCTTTGTTCGCGGCCTGGCCAACGTGCTGGCGCTCGCCAGCGAACGCGCCCGGGTGCAGGCTCAGCTGCGGCTCTCCGTCGACGAGCTGCGCAAGAGCGCCGAGGATCGCAGCCGGCTGCTGGCCCACATCGTCCAGGCGCAGGAGGAGGAGCGTCAGCGCATCGCCGACGACATCCACGACGACTCGGTGCAGGTCATGACGGCGGTCGCACTGCGTCTCGCCACCCTTCGCCGCAGGCTCCCCACCGGCGACCTCGACCCGCTGCTGCTCAGCCTCGAGCACGACGTCCGCCAGTCGATCAACCGCCTGCGCCGTCTCATGTTCGTGCTGCGACCGCCGGCTCTCGAAGCCCACGGCATCGCCGCCGCCCTGCAGGCGTTTCTCGCCCAGATCGCCGAGGACGCCGGGCTCGAGTACTCGCTCGATGACCGGCTGCGGCTGGAGCCCGAACCCGAAGCCCGCACGGTTGTCTACCGGATCGCCCAGGAAGCCGTCTCCAACGTCTGCAAGCACGCTCGCGCGAACCGCATCGACGTGGGGCTCAGCGAGTACGACGGAGGAGTCCTGGTGGAGATCAAGGACGACGGCGTCGGCTTCGACGCCACGAGGTCGCGTCAGGCTCCTCCCGGCCATCTCGGCCTGCTGGTGATGCAGGAGAGGGCGGAGCAGAGCGGCGGGTGGTTCACCGTGGAGAGCGGGCCCGGACCTGGGACCACCGTCCGCTACTGCGTGGGCAGCCGTCGCCTGAGCGGGGAGGAAGGTCCCGCCGACCCGCACCCGGACGGCACCGGAGCGGCGGTGGCCCCCTCGGCGGCGTCATGACCGTCAGCGTCCTGATCGCCGACGACGACCCCTCCATGCGCGGCGCCCTCGGGGACATGCTGAGCAGCGAGCCGGGCTACCTGGTCGTCGGGCTCGCCGCCGATCCGGAGAGCGCCATCGAGCTGGCCGGCACCCACCGGCCGGACGTCGCCATCCTCGACGTCAAGATGCCCGGTGGCGGTGGCATGCGCGCCGCCGAGGGCATCCGCACCGCGTCCCCCGCCACCCGCATCGTGGCCCTCTCCGCCTGGGACGACCAGGAGACGATGACCCGGATGCAACGGGCCGGAGCCTGCGGCTACCTGGTGAAGGGCACCGCCCCCGACGACCTCATCGAGCTGATCGAGCGCATCCGCGCGTGAGCCGCGGCTGACCGCGTCGGGGAGCTCGCGACGCCCACGCCCGCCGGCGGCGGCCGCCTCAGCCGGCGGCGTTGACGATCGCGGGGTCCAGCCCCTCCCACTTCTCCAGGAAGGCGCGGCGATCCAGGCGCAGCTGGTCCACCACCCGCTGGTACTCGTCGAGCCGTCCCTGGCGCTCGTACAGACGGCGGGGCTGCAGGATCTCCACGTCGTCGACGCCGGGCAGCGACGAGGCCACCTCGTACCCGAAGTCGGGATCCGGTTCCCACTCGACCGTGCCCTCTGCGATCGCCTTCACGATCGCGCTGGAGTGGAGGATGGTCACCTTCTTGCTCCCCGGATCGGTGTCGGTGCCGCCCACGCGACCGGTGTTGAGCAGGAACACCTCGAAGGCGCAGCTGCCGAGGAGCTCCAGGAAGCGGTTGCCCTGCTGCTCGTGGCGGAGCGGGAAGAAGGGGTTGGTTCCCGGGACCCGGAGAAACTTGCCCTCTTCGTCCTTCCCACCGGCGCTGGTGCCCTTGGTCTCACCCAGCATGAAGTAGGCGGCGGCCTGGGCAGCGCTCAACCGGGCGACCCCGGGGATGATGCTCTCGTTGCGGTTGAGGATCAGCAGCTGGTCGACGCCGGAGAGATCCCGCGCGTCGCGGTGCCAGCCGAGCGCCTCCATTCGGAAGACGGCGCGACCGTTTTGCGTATAGGCGGTGTCGAAGAAGTCGACCTCACCGGCGGCGTTCTGGGAGACGTTCTCCAGGTAGGCCTCGGGCTTGCAGACGGCACCATAGATGCTCGGCTCGAAGGCCGGGTCGAGGCTGAAGGTCTTGGCGAAGCAGCCGTTCTCGGTGGCGACCACCCGGCCGCCGGGGTAGAGGGCGACGAAGTCGTCCTGCACCGGCTTGGAGTCGTTCTGTCGGGTGAAGGTGGTGGTCGTCTTCCCGGTTCCGGAGAGGCCGACGATGAGCATGCCCTGCTCGCCCCGGGGGGTCGGGATCACCTTGCAGCCCGCGTGCAGCCCCAGCCCGCCCCGCTCGAAGACCAGGGCGTTCCACATCCGCAGCCCGCCCTTCTTGGACTCTCCGAAGTAGTCGGAGTTGAGCACCCGGGTCACCCCGGCGTCGAGGTCGACCGCGATGATGCGGTCGTCCGGGTAGCCGGGGGCGACGAGGTTGGGGGTGTAGATGACCGTGAGGCGGGGCTCGAAATCAGGGCCGGCCTCCTCGGCGTCGAAGTACAGCCAGCGCTGCATGCCGGCGATGTTGGCGTGGGCCGCCTCGATGTAGAGCCGGGCGCGGACGCGGTCGGCGGGGTCGTTGCCGATATACCCGTCGATGACCAGCATCTCCTGGTCGCGGATGTACGCATCCTGCACCGCGGCGAGGCGCGCCCCCTCCGCCCGCGTGATGGTCTTGCCGCTGTGCCGCTCCGGGGTGTCGGTGACCACGAAGGTGCTCGCCGCGCTGCGCGCCGTGACCTTGGTCTGGACGTTGTAGTTGTCGAAGGCGGTGAGGCGTGCGTTGGGCATCCGGGAGGTCAGCTCACGCAGCTCCTCCGGGGTCGGGTTCCAGCGCACGGCGCGGGCCTCGGGCAGCCCGCCGTGGGGGGGGTCGAGGGTCATGACCTGGCCTCCTCTGAGCTCCGGACCGATCAGGACCACCGGGACCCGGCGGGCTGTTCCGGTCGGGGCGGCCAGAGATGGTGGCCGGCTACTTTATCAGGCCGATCGGGGAGCGCCGAGGGGTACCGGGAAGGGTGTGGGCGGCCCGGCATCCCCGACGCGGGTGCCCGATCAGGCGATCCGCGACCCGTATGGCGGCTGCGCCAGCAGCTCCTCGAACTGCTCGGCGGGGACGGGGCGGCTGAAGAGGTAACCCTGGAGAAGATCGCAGCCCTGGCGGCGGAGAAAGGCCAGCTGGGCCGGGGTCTCGACGCCCTCGGCGGTGACCTTCATGCCGAGCTGGTGGGCGAGGGCGATGGTCGCCGAGACCAGCGGGGCCTCGTCCGTCTCAAGCCTGATGCCGCTCAGGAATGAGCGATCGATCTTGAGCCGGTCGGCCGGGAAGGTGGCCAGCTTGCTGAGGCTCGAGTAACCGGTGCCGAAGTCGTCGATGGCGATGCCGATCCCGGCCCGGCGGAGCTGGTGGAGCTCCTCGAGAGCCTCGGCCGGCTGTGCGGCCGCGGCGGACTCGGTGATCTCGACCTCGAGCCGGTCCGGGGGCAGGCCGCTCTCGAAGAGCACGGCCTCGATCCGGTCCACCAGGTCGGACCGTCCCAGCTCGCGGCCCGATACGTTCACGGCCACGATGAGATCGGGATGGCCGGCCTTGCGCCAGGTGGCCGCCTGGGCGCACGCGGTCCGCAGCACCCAGGTGTCGATGGCGCTGATCAACCCGATCTCCTCGGCGAGCGGGATGAAGCTGTCGGGCGGTACCAGGCCGCGGGTCGGATGCTGCCAGCGCACCAGTGCCTCGGAGCCGACGATGGCCCCGCTCTCCATGGAGACGAGTGGCTGGTAGAAGAGGCGCAGCTCGCCGCGCTCCACCGCGCGGCGCAGGTCCTGGTCCAGGCTCAGCCGATCCGTCACCGACTCGAGCATTCGTGGGGAGAAGAGCTCGACCCGTCCCCGACCCGCGTCCTTGGCCGCCTCCATCGCCAGCCTTGCGTCTCGGAGCAGCTCGGCGGCCCCGGGTCCCGAGCTGGTCGACACCGCCACGCCGATGCTCAGTCCGACCGTCAGCGAGCCCCCCCGGAACTCGAGGGGCACGGCGAAGGCGTCCTGGAGCCGCTCCGCCACGTCCGCGGCACGGTTCACGTCGACCACGTCCTCGAGCAGCACCGCGAACTCGTCAGCGCTCAGCCGGGCGACGGTGTCGCCGGGACGGAGGGTGACCGCGAGCCGGGCTGCGACAGCCTGGAGCACGGCGTCGCCGACCGTGTAGCCGAGGCTGTCGTTGACCGTCTTGAAGTGGTCCACGTCGACGAAGAGGGCGGCGGTGACGGCCCTCCGCCGCTGTGACTGGGCGACCGCGTGCGCGAGTCGCTCGGTGAAGAGCGCCCGGCTGGCCCTCCCCGTCAGCGGGTCGCGCAACGCTCCCTCGCGCAACTCCTTCTGGAGCCGGTTGCGCTCGGTCACGTCATTGATGATCGAGAGGATCGACGGACGGCCCTGGAAGTCCTGCGGCCCGGTGGCCACCTCCACGTCGATGATCCGGCCGTCGCGCAGGCGGTGGCGGGCGTGCACGGTCGACTTCCGGGTGCTGGCCTTCCTGAGATCGACGGCCCATTGGGCGGCGTCGCGCCGGACTGCCGAAGCCGTCATCCCCGCAAACTCTTCGGGCGAGTATCCGTACTTCGTGCAGGCGGCATCGTTGACGAGGAGGAAGCGCTCCGTCTCGGTGTCGATGACCCACATCGGCTGGGGGTTCTCGAAGAACAGCCGGCGGAATAGCGCATCGCTGGCCTCCTGGAGGCTCTCGCGCTCGCGGTCAATCCGGCGCATCTCGCCGTGGATGTGCAGTCTCAGGGCTGCCGACTCGACCTGGGCTCCCAGGTGCCGCAGGGCCGCCGCCTGGGCCGGGCTGAAGGCACCCGGCCGGGCCGAGGTCACGGTGACCGCGCCGATGCCCACCTCCCCGTAGTGCAGGGGGACGGTGATCTCCGACCCCGTGCCGGCGCGCCCTCCCGCTCTCCCGCGCGCGCCGTCCTCCGTCTCGGTGGGGATGGAGATCTCGCGCGCGCTGACGGCGGTCACCGGCCACGGATGGTCGGACGCGAGGGCGGGATCCCCGTTCCGGCCGGCGGCCCGGCGTCCCACGCTCGCGCGGTGGGGCTTGCCGTTCAGGGTGGTGACCTCGACCACCGCCTCGCCCGCCCCCGTCAGCTTCTGCGCCGCCTCCGCCGCGCGCTGGACGACCGATTCCAGATCGGCGCAGAGCGCTGCCCGGTCCAGCTCCAGCTCGGCGGTGCTGGCGGCACCGGGGTGGGGCTGGTTGAGCTCGATGGCCCGATTCGAGGCGCGCACCACGATGGCGTTCAGCTCGGTGAAGAGGTCGAGCACCACCTGGGGGGGGGTGGCCGCGTCGGCGGCCGGAAGCGCCGGCCGTGCCGGCGCCGTGGGCGCGGCTCGCCGCCGGACAGCGGGCACGGCGACGGGGGTGCGTCGGGATGCGCCTGACTGCATGGTTGCCACTCACCCTAGTCGGCCCCACTCCCGCCTCGTCTGACGCCAGATCACGACCTCGTCACCGACGCGACACCGGTCTGGCACGAGATCTCTGATCCAGTGCCGCCGCTCCCGCCGGGGATGATGCAGATGCACCAGAGCATCACGGCCCCGTCCGCGCTCCTCATCGCCGTCTTCTTCGGCATCCAGATCATCCGGGAGCGCGACCCCGGGATCCTCACCCAGCCGGCGGCCACCCCGACCCGGCGCCGCCCCGCCGGGCCGGGGTCCACCACCGGCGCCTCGGGTGTAACCTCCGCCCATGACCCAGACCGCCTCCGCACCCACGACCGACGCCGCCGCCCGCCGCGACGACTCCTGGATCTACTTCGACGGGGAGTTCCGCCGCTACCGCGACGCCAAGATCGGTCTTCTGACCCAGGGTCTCAACTACGGAACGGGCGTCTTCGAGGGCATCCGGGCCTACTGGAGCGAGGAGAGGGGTCAGCTCTACGGTCTCTGGTTCCCGGAGCACTACCGCCGTTTCCACCAGAACGCCCGCGTCCTGCAGATGAGGGTTCCCCACAGCGTCGAGGAGCTGTGCGCCATCACCCACGAGCTCCTCCGCCGCAATGGCAGCCGGGAGACGACATACATCCGCCCGCTCATCTTCAAGTCGGCCGAGACCATCGGTTTCCGCCTCCACGACATGCCCGACAGCTTCGCCATCGCCACCGCGCCGATGGGGGACTACGTCCCCACCGGCGGGATGCGCTGCATGGTCTCGTCGTGGCGCCGCATCGACGAGAGCATGGCTCCGCCCCGGACCAAGTGCACGGGCATCTACATCAACAGCGCGCTGGCCAAGTCGGAGGCACTCCAGGCCGGCTTCGACGAGGCCATCATGCTCACCGGCGCGGGGCACGTCTGCGAGGGCAGCGGGGAAAACATCTTCCTGATCCGCGGCGGGGTCATCTCGACCCCCGCGCCGGCGGACAACATCCTGGAGGGGATCACCCGCCAGGGGCTCATTCACCTCTTCCGCGAGGAGATGGGACTGGACGTGGTCGAGCGTTCCATCGGCCGGAGCGAGCTCTACATCGCCGACGAGGTG
>PLAK01000051.1 GCA_003134115.1 Candidatus Changshengia sp. | reverse complement strand
TAGGCCTGGTGCCCGGTGTCGAACACCAGGGCATCGCGCGGCGAGTGGAAGGTGCGGTGGAGGGCGACCGTCAGCTCCACCACGCCGAGGTTGGGCCCCAGGTGGCCCCCGGTTCGGGCGACCGCGGCCACCAGGAACTCCCGGATCTCGGCGCAGAGCCGGTTCAGGTCCTGGGGGCTGAGGCCGCGCAGGTCGTCGGGACAGGTGATCTCGTCAAGCAGCATCCCTAGCCCAGTGTATTCGCTCTGATCCCGCCCTCCGGGCGGTGCGGGGTGCCCGGCCGGGCATCATACCCGGCCATGGAGCGCGCCGACGTCCGCAACCTCGTCCTCGCCGCCGCGGCAGACCCCGCCTCCGACATCGCCGAGGCGGCCCTCTGGATCGCCGTCGAGGACTCGCCCTCGGTCGACCCCGGGCCCTGGCTGGGTTTGCTCGACGACCTCGCGGGCCAGGTGGACCGCACTGCGACGGAGCGGCCTTCCGAGGCCGTCGCCTCCCTGCTCCGCTCCCGCCTCAACCTGCGGGGGGCTGGGGGTGGCGACCCCCGGACCCACTACCTGAACTCGGTTCTGGAACGGGGAGTGGGCACGCCGATCGCCTGCGGCGCGATCTGGATGGGGGTGGGGAGGCGGGCCGGTATACGGGTCGAGGGCATCGCCCTCCCCGGGCACTTCGCGGTGCGTGTCGAGGGGCTGGTGGTCGACGCCTGCTCCGGCGAGCCGCTCGAGGACGAGGATCTCCGCCAGGCCGCGGCCCGCCATCTCGGCCGTGAGCCGGAGCAGATCGAGCCGCGGTGGCTGGAGCCAGCCTCGCCGCGGCGCATCCTGGCCCGGATGTCCCGCAACCTCCGGGGCTGCTACGCAAGCCTGGAGAACTGGCCGTTGGCGCTTCAGGCCGCCGATCGCTGCGTCGACCTCCTCCCCGACGAGCCCGGCGAGCGCCGGGACCGAGGGCTGCTGCTCTGGCAGATGGGGCGGCCCCAGGGGGCGCTCCAGGACCTCGGCGACTACCTCGCCCGGGCCGCGCCGGACGCCCCCGACCGCGGGCACGTCAACGAGGTGGTGGGGAGACTGCGCTCCTTCCTGAACTGAGGCCCAGGCACTCGGCCGCACGCCGCGCGGGACGATCCGGCTCGTAGAGTAGGTGGCACGGACCTGCGACCAGGAGGAGTGCCGGTGGGCGAGACGACGACCGAATTGCCCGACTTCGACCTGGCTGTGAGCGGGGGCGGACGGCTTCGGCGCTCCGACCTTCTGGGCGGCCGGGCCGTCCTCTACTTCTACCCCAAGGACGACACTCCTGGCTGCACGCTGGAGGGTCGGGAGTTCACGGGATTGCTGCCCGAGTTCGAACGTGCCGGCGTGCTCGTGTACGGGGTCTCACCCGACTCGGGCGAGAGCCACGATCGTTTCGCGGCCAAGTGCGACCTCGGCATCCCCCTGATCAGCGATCCCGATCACCTCCTGATCGACTTCTTCGGGCTCTGGATCGCCAAGGAGAAATACGGTCGCAGCTACATGGGCGTGGAACGCTCGACCTTCCTGATCGGGCCGGACGGTGGGGTTCAGCGTGAATGGCGAAAGGTCCAGCCCCAGGGGCACGCCAGCCAGGTCCTCGCCGCCGTCCAGGGCGGCCCGGACCCGGACTGAGCCACCCTGACCCCTCCCCAGCGTGCGGGTGGGCGCACCCGCCTCGATGACCTCCTCGGCAAGCGGGTCATCTTTGTCACCGGCAAGGGGGGCACGGGCAAGACCGCCATCGCCGCGGCCCTGGCGCTGATCGCCGCCCGCCGCGGCATCCGGGTCCTCCTGGTCGAGGTCGACGCCAAGGGAGACCTTTCCGAGGCACTCGGCCATCCCCCGGTCGGCTTCCAACCGGTGGTTGTCCAGCGCAACCTCTCGGTTCTCGCCCTCCATCCCGAGGACTCCTTCCAGGAATACCTGGCGATCTTCTTCAAGGTTCCCCGCTTCACCCGCCTCACCCCCCTGGCCGGAGTCTTCGATTTCGTCGCGACCGGGGTACCCGGGCCGCGCGACATGCTGATGGTGGGCAAGATCGCTCACGAGGAGCGGCGCCGGGAGGGGGACGGGGAGCCGATCTGGGACCTGATCGTGGTCGATGCGACCTCCAGCGGCCAGATCCTGCCCCAGCTCACGGCGGCCCGGTCGATGCGGCGGCTGGTGCGGGGCGGGATGCTCCGCTCCCAGGTGGATTTCGTCGACGCCATGGTCACCAACCACCGCAAGACGGCACTCTGCATCTGCGCCCTCGCCGAGGAGATGGCCGTCGCCGAGGCGCTCGAGCTTCACGACGAGGTCGTGGAGGACACCGACATCGGTCTCGGCCTGTGCTTCCTCAACCGCTGCGTCCCCCCGGTGTCCGCCCCACGGCAGCGCCGCCTGGTCGAGCTGCTTGCCGACCCCGCCACCGCACGGGTGGCCGCGCCGGTGCTCGGGGAGGGGATCGACGGGCTGCTCGCCGGGATCCGGCTTGCCGACGACCTGAACCGCCTCGCCCAGCCGTTCGCGCGCCGGCTCTCCACCCGTATGTCCGTCCCGGTCGTGCCCGTCCCTCTGGTCGCCGCCCGGCCGGGGCTGGCGACCACCCGGGCCATCGCGGTGGCGCTGGAGGCCGCGGGCTGAGGTGAGGAAGGCGCCGGATGAGCTGGTGCGTGCCGCCCGCGGGCGACGCCTCGTCGAGGTGCTCGGCGGCCTCGACGTGGTCATCTGCTGTGGGAGCGGTGGGGTGGGCAAGACCACGGTCAGCGCCGCCCTGGCGGCGGCCCTCGCCTCGACCGCCGACAGGCGGGTGATGGTGCTCACCATCGATCCCGCCCGCCGGCTCGCCAGCGCGCTGGGCATGACCGGGATCGGTGCCGACCCGGTGACGGTGTCCGCCTCGCGTCTGCGCCAGGCCGGCCTCCCGCTCCGCGGCGAGCTGGTCGCGGCCATGCTCGATCAGAAGTCGGTGTGGGACCGCATGGTGGAGCGCTATGCCCCCAACCGTCACGTCGCCGAGCGGATCCTCGACAACCGCTTCTACCAGGGCATCAGCGACTCCTTCGTGGGCAGCCACGAGTACGCCGCCCTGGAGGCTCTGTACGAGCTTCACGAGGAGGGGGAGTACGACTGCCTGATCGTCGACACGCCGCCGTCGCGCAGCGCCATCGACTTCCTGGAGGCGCCGGAGCGAATCTCGGACTTCGTGGGGGCGCGGCTTCTCTCGTGGCTCGCCCATCCCTCGCGGGTCGGGTTCCACGCCATGAACTTCGCGGCCGCACCGCTCCTCCACATCGCCGACCGGTTGCTCGGCGGCGAGGTGCTGGGAGAGCTCGGCGACTTCGTCGGCGACCTCCAGACCCTCTATGAGGGGGTTCAGCGGCGCGCCCGGGTGGTCGGCCGGCTGCTCCGCAGCCCCCGGGTCGGCTTCGTCATCGTCACCACCCTGGAGCCGGCCGCGTTCGCCGAGGCCGAGCACTTCGCCGCCAAGCTTCGGGAGCTGGCGATGCCGCTCCGTGGCGTCGTGGTCAACCGGGTGCTCCCGGGCTTCCTCGCCGACGAGGCGGCGATCCGGGCCGCGGACGTGCTCGCCGACGACCACCGCGGCGCTCAGGCGCTGAGCCGCGCCATCGGCGCCTCGGTCGACGGCCCCGCCGCCGTGGCTCTGGGACGCAGCTACCGGCTCTTCTTTGAGCTCGCCCAGCGGGAGGCGCGCCAGCTCGCCCGGCTGGAACGCATCGCCGACGTCGCCGCCGTCCAGGTGCCGCTCATCACCGCACCGGTGAGCGCCCTCGAAGGCCTCGTGCAGGTGGCCGCGGCGCTCTGACCGGTTGGTCGTCGGGCGCGACGACGTCCGGGTCGGGCTCACCGCCCCCGGTGCCGAGGTCGATGACCGCCGTCGACGCCGGATCGCCAAGCCCCACCAGGGTGGCGGCGATGCCCGGATCGCTGGTGGTGACCACCACCTGGTTGGTTGTTGACAGCTGTGCCAGGAACTCGAGGAGCCCGCGACCGCGGCGCGGGTCCGCGGAGGCCAGGGGCTCGTCGAGGAGCAGGGGCATGGACTCGCCGGCGTCGCCGAGCACCTCGCAGAGGGCCAGCCGGAGGAGCAGGGCGACCTGGTCGCGGGTGCCGTGGGAGACGAGGTCGAGGGATACCAGTTGGTCGCGATCGGCCGACGCCAGCGCGATGGCGAAGTGGTCCATGTCGACGTTGGCCTCGGAGTAGCGGTCGCCGGTCAGAAGGGCCAGGCGCTCCGACACCGACGCCGCCAGGCGGGGTGCGAGCCGCCCGTGGACATCCCGACCGGCGGTCTCGATCATGACGATGGCCCGTTGCAGAGCCTCCTGCTGGTGGAGCGCCCGGTCCCGGGCGGCGGTCACCGTCAGCCGCTCGTCCTCGAGATCGGCGAGGGAGGGGAGGCTGCCGGTCAGCCCCTCGATCCGTGCTCCGAGACTCTGGATGGCGGAGGCCGCGGCGGCGGCGCGCTCCTGGGCTGCCATCGCCTCCCTCTCAAGTCGCGCCAGGCCGGCGGCGGCGGTCGGAAGGTCGCCGATGGCCTTCTCGGGGTCGCCCCCACGGCGTCGGAGGTCGGCCACCAGCTCGACCCGCTGATGGGTGAGCGTCTGGATGTCGGAGCCACCGAGGCGCTGGCGGCGGCGCGCCTCGGCCAGGCCGGCGGCCAGGCGGTCGTGCTCGTGCCGGTGGCCGCAGGCGTCGCGGAACGCCGCCACCGCCTC
>PLAK01000055.1 GCA_003134115.1 Candidatus Changshengia sp. | reverse complement strand
GCTTAGAAGGCGGCTGCTCTATCCATCTGAGCTAAGGGGGCGCCGAGGCTCCAGTGTAGGACCGGCCCGGCCGGTGGCAGTCGGATCGCCGCGCGGGCACCCGTATAATCAGCGGGCGCGCCGCCCGCCGGCGCGATCCCTGTGCGGTGGCCATAGCTCAGCTGGTTAGAGTGCCTGACTGTGGATCAGGAGGTCGAGGGTTCAAATCCCTCTGGCCACCCATCTCGGCCCCGGCCCACCGGCCGCGGACCTGGAGTACCTGGCGGAGCAGGGTGGGCCGGTCGCTCATGATCCCGTCCACCTCGAGGTCGAGTAGCCGCTCCATCTCGGCACGGTCGTCGATGGTCCAGACGTGGACCTGGAGCCCGCCCCGGTGGGCGGCCCGAACGAAGGCGCGGTCGACGACCCGCACCCCCCACTGGGAGGTGGGCACCTGGACGCAGGAGGCCCCGAACGCCGGCATCCGCCCCGCCAGCGAGGTGAGCCGGGCGGTGACGATGGCGTCCCGGCCCATCGAGGTGCAGACCCGCCCGCCGCTCAGGCGGCGGAACCGGCGGAGCCGGGCGTCGGAGAAGGAGCCGACGCAGATCCGGTCGCCGGCGCCCAGCCTCGCGATCAGGGCGGCCAGCGGAGCGACCACCCGCTGTGTCTTGGCGTCGATGTTGAACCGGGTGTGCGGGAATCCGACCAGCACCTCCTCGAGCGTGGGGATGCCGATCCCGGTCCCTCGCAGCGGGTGCGTGCGTCCTCCGTCATGGCTGAAGCGGTAGGCGGCGTCGGCGCGCCGGATCTCCTCCAGGGTCCGCTCGTGGACGGGGCCGGTGAGGTCGGTCACCCGGTCGAGGGTCTCGTCGTGGAAGGCGAGCAGGACGCCGTCGCGGGTCAGCTGGGTGTCGGTCTCCAGGTGGAGATAGCCGAGATCCACGGCGACCTGGAACGAGACCATGGTGTTCTCGGGGTGCTCCAGGGAACCGCCCCGGTGGGCAAAGGCCAGAATGCCGCGCGTCGTCAGATAGGGCCGATCGGTGGCGATCATGGCGCCGAGGGTACGACAGGCCCTTCAGGACGGGGACGTGCGGCCCATGTGCTCGGGGTCGGTGAACAGGTAACGTGAGGCGGGATGGGTGCCGCGAGATGACTGACCCGCGCGGGTTCCTGACCCGCGGGCGCAAGGGCCCCGCGCGCCGGCCGGTGGAGGAGAGGATCAGGGATTGGCGCGAGGTCTACGTCGCGCCGTCCCCCCAGGACATCGCCGACCAGGCGGCGCGCTGCATGGGCTGCGGGACCCCCTTCTGCCACAGCAGCTGCCCGATCGGCAACATCGTCCCCGAGTGGAACGACCTCGTCCACCGGGAGCGCTGGCGGGAGGCGGCTGATCGCCTCCACGCCACCAACAACTTCCCGGAGCTCACCGGGCGCCTCTGCCCCGCCCTCTGCGAGGCGTCATGCGTGCTCTCGATCAACGACGAGGCGGTCACCGTCGCCCCGGTGGAGAAGATGGTCGCCGAGCTCGCCTGGACCGAGGGCTGGGTCGCTCCCCGGCCCGCCGCGATGTGGACCGGCAAGCGGGTGGCCGTGATCGGCTCCGGACCGTCCGGGCTGGCGGCCGCCCAGCAGCTGGCCCGCGCCGGCCACCACGTCGTCGTGTACGAGCGGGCCGACCGTCTGGGCGGCCTCCTCCGGTACGGCATCCCCGAGTTCAAGCTGGAGAAGTGGGTCCTGGAGCGGCGCCTCGACCAGATGCGCGCCGAGGGGATCTCCTTCGAGACCGGGGTCGAGGTGGGTCGGGACCTTCTCGCCGACAGGCTTCTCGCCGAGGTGGATGCCGTGCTGCTGGCCGGCGGGGCGACGGCGCCTCGTGACCTACCCATCCCGGGACGTGACCTGCACGGGGTCCACCAGGCGATGGAATACCTCACCCTCGCCAACCGGGTCCAGGAGGGCGACCTCGACGACTCCCCTGTCTCCGCCCGGGGCCGCCGCGTGGTGGTGATCGGCGGTGGCGACACCGGCGCCGACTGCCTCGGGACGGCCATCCGCCAGGGGGCGGCGAGCGTCCACCAGCTGGAGATCATGCCCCGGCCCCCCGAGAGGCGCGACCCGAGCACGCCGTGGCCGGCCTGGCCGCTTCAGCTCCGCACCTCGTCGGCTCATGAGGAGGGCGGTGAGCGCCTCTGGTCGGTCTCCACCCAGCGCTTCGCCGGCGACGGGCATGGCCAGCTGGCCTCCCTGGTGCTGGCCGAGGTCTCGATGTCCCTCAAGGGGGGGCGGCCCAGCTTCGACGTCGTCTCCGGCACCGAGTCGGTGATGCCCTGCGACCTCGTGCTCCTTGCCCTCGGTTTCGCCGGGGCGGAGCGCTCCGCGATGCTCGCCCAGCTCGGCGTCGAGCTGGACGCGCGGGGCAACGTCGGTCACGACGCCGCGTGGTCCACCTCGCGCGAGGGCGTCTTCGTGTGCGGGGACATGAGCCGCGGTCAGAGCCTGGTGGCATGGGCCATCGCCGAGGGGCGGAGCGCCGCCGCGTCAGTGGACCGCTGGCTGATGGGGGAGACGGTCCTGCGCGCGCCGATCGCGGCGGCCCGGACCCGCTGACGGATCAGCTCTTGGGGAGGGCTGCCAGGTAGCGGTCGCAGGCGGCCGCCGCCTGGCGCCCCTCCGCGATCGCCCAGACGATGAGCGAGGCTCCCCGGGTGGCATCGCCGCTCGCGAAGACACCGGGTGCGGCGCAGAAGTCGGCATCCACCGCGATCGCCCCCGAGTCGGTGAGGCGGGCGCCGAGGCTCTCGACGAGGGACGCGCTGGCCACCCCGTCGAAGCCGATGGCGAGCAGGACCAGGTCGGCCGGCATCAGGCCTTCGCTGCCCGGCCGCGGGGTGAAGTCTCGGCGGCTTCCGGCACGGTGGACCTCGCATTCCACCGTCTCGATGGTCTCGACGCGCTCGCTTCCCTGGAACCCGGTCACCATCACCCCGTACTGGCGCCGCCCTCCCTCCTCGTGGGCTGGGTAGGTCTGGAGCACCAGCGGCCACTCGGGCCAGGGATTGCCGGCGGGCCGCGTCTGTGGCGGCTCCGGGTAGACGGAGAGGACCTCGACCGACGCGCAGCCCTCGCGGTGGGCGTTCCCGAGGCAGTCTGCGGCGGTGTCCCCGCCCCCGATGATCACGACCCTGCGACCGGCGGCCGAGATGGCGCCCGCCGCCGGGACGGCCTCGCCGGTGACCCTGCGGTTCTGCTGGACCAGGTAGTCCATCGCCAGGTGGACGCCGGGCAGCGAGCGTCCGGGCGTGTGGACATCGCGCCCGCGTTCGGCACCGACGCAGAGCATCACGGCGTCGAAGCTGCGGCGCAGCTCCTCCGCGGAGATGGTCCGGCCGATCTCGTAGTTGCACTCGAAGACGATGCCCTCCGCCTCGAGCAGGGCGAGGCGGCGCTCGAGCCGGTGCTTCTCCATCTTGAAGTCCGGGATCCCGTAGCGGAGCAGCCCGCCGGCGCGGTCCGCCTTCTCGTAGACGGTGACCCGGTGCCCGGCCCGGTTCAGCTGCTGGGCGGCCGCCAGCCCCGCCGGCCCGGAGCCGACCACGGCCACCCGCTTGCCGGTGCGCGAGCCGGGCGGCTGGGCCCGCACCCATCCCTCCTCGAAGGCACGGTCGATGATCGACAGCTCGATGTCCTTGATGGTCACCGCGTCGCTGTTGATGGCGAGCACGCAGGCGGGCTCGCAGGGGGCGGGGCAGAGGGTCCCGGTGAACTCCGGGAAGTTGTTGGTGAGGTGGAGGCGGGTGATCGCCTGCTCCCACTCCCCGTCATGGACCAGCTCGTTCCACTCCGGGATCAGGTTGCCGAGCGGGCAGCCCTGGTGGCAGAAGGGCACCGCGCAGTCCATGCAGCGCGCCGCCTGGGTGCGCAGCGTCGTGAGCGGGTGGGAGATGTAGACCTCGCGGTAGTCGCCGACCCTCGCAACGACCGGGCGCTTGTGCCGCGGCTCGCGCGGATGCTCCATGAAACCGGTGCGGCTCATCCCTGCTCACCCCACGTGGCAGGCCACGTGGGGACCCCTCTCATCTCACGGGGGCTCGCCGCCCCTCGGCGACCCGGCCAAGCCGGGTTCGCCTCACCCCGCCATGGGATGCACGCGGCAAGGACGATCACGCAGGGACGTCCAGGCGGGCCTTGAGGCTGAGGACCCGGCGCAGCTCGTTGGGCATGACCTTGACGAAGCCGCCGAGCGACGCCTTCCAGTCCTGGAGCATGCGGGAGGCGAGCAGGCTCCCGGTGTACTCGCGATGGCGCGTGATCACGTCATGGAGGAATTGGGCGTCCTCTCCATCCAGCTCCTCCAGCCCCACCATGGCGAGGTTGAAGTGCTCGTGGAGACGGCCGTCCATGTCGACCACGTACGCGACGCCCCCGCTCATGCCTGCGGCGAGGTTGCGCCCGCAGCGACCGAGGATCACCACACGGCCACCGGTCATGTACTCGCAGGCGTGGTCGCCGACGCCCTCGACGATGGCCACCGCGCCGCTGTTGCGGACCCCGAAGCGCTCCCCGGCCACACCGTTGACGAACAGCTCGCCCGAGGTGGCCCCATAGAGGGCGACGTTGCCGATCACCACGTTGTCCTCGGCGGCGCGGCTGACGTTCGGCGGGGAGGAGACGATCAGCCGGCCGCCGGAGAGGCCCTTGCCGACGTAATCGTTGGCCTCGCCGCGCAGGCTGAGGGTGATGCCCGGCGCCAGCCAGGCGCCAAAGGAACCGCCCGCCGAGCCGTGCAGGTCGATCCGGATGGTGTCGTCCGGGAGGCCGTGCTCCCCGTAGCGCCGGGCAACCGCGCCGCTCAGCATCCCGCCGACGGTCCGGTCGACATTGCGCACTCGGAGCTTGAGCCGGACCGGGTCACCGCGCTCCAGCGCGGGGGTGGCCAGCTCGATGAGTCGCTGGTCGAGGACGTCCTCGAGGTGGTGCTCCTGGGAAAGGGTGTGATGGGTCTCCTCGGGTGCCGCATCGGTGCGGTGGAGGAGGGCGGAGAGGTCGAGGAGCCGTGCCTTCCAGTGCTCGATGTCGGTGCGGGGCTGGAGCAGGTCGCTGCGGCCGATCAGCTCCTCGAAGCGGCGGAACCCCAGCCCCGCCATCCGCTCGCGCACGTCCTCGGCGAGGAAGAGCATGAAGGCGATCACGTGCTCAGGGGTGCCGGCGAATCGCTTGCGCAGCTCGGGGTCGTGAGTGGCGATCCCCACCGGGCAGGTGTTGAGGTGGCAGACCCGCATCATCACGCAGCCGGAGGCGATCAGCGGTGCGGTGCTGAAGCCGAACTCGTCGGCGCCGAGCATGGCCCCGACCAGCACGTCGCGCCCCGTCTTGAGCTGGCCGTCGACCTGGAGGACGACCCGGCTGCGCAGCCCCTGAGCCACCAGCACCTGCTGGGTCTCGGAGAGCCCCAGCTCCCAGGGGACACCCGCGTGCTTGACGGAGGAGAGCGGGGAGGCGCCGGTGCCACCGTCGTAGCCGGCGATGACGATGTGCTCCGCGCGGGCCTTGGCCACCCCGGCGGCAACCGTGCCCACCCCGACCTCGGAGACCAGCTTGACGCTGATCCGAGCCTCGGGGTTGGCCATCTTGAGGTCGTGGATCAGCTGGGCGAGGTCCTCGATCGAGTAGATGTCGTGGTGCGGCGGCGGTGAGATCAGGCCCACCCCGGGGGTGGAGTAGCGGAGCCGGGCGATGACCTCGTCGACCTTGTTGCCGGGGAGCTGGCCGCCCTCGCCGGGCTTGGCCCCCTGGGCGATCTTGATCTGCAGCTCGTCGGCGTTGACCAGGTAGTTGGCGGTGACCCCGAAGCGGCCGGAGGCCACCTGCTTGATGGCGCTGCGCCGGTTGTCCCCGTTGGCGTCGACGACGTAGCGCTCCGGGTCCTCCCCGCCCTCCCCGGTGTTGGACTTGGCTCCGAGGCGGTTCATGGCGATGGCCAGGGTCTCGTGCATCTCCTTGGAGATGGCGCCGAAGGACATCGCCCCGGTACAGAAGCGGTGGACGATCTCGGTGGCGGGCTCGACCTCGTCCAGCGGGACGGGTTCGCGGTCGCCCTTGATGTCGAAGAGCCCGCGCAGCGTCTTGAGGGTGCGGGACTCGTCGTTGACCTCGGCGGCGAACGCCTCGTAGCTCTGCGGCCCACCCCCACGCACCGCGTGCTGGAGCAGGCTGATGGTGGTCGGGTTCCAGGCGTGGGCCTCGCCGTCGCGCCGCCACTGGTAGTCACCGCCGCCGGCGAGGCTGACGGGGTCCACGCTCCGCTCCGGGAATGCCATCCGGTGCCGCATCAGGGTCTCCTCGGCCACCACATCGAGGCCGATCCCACCGAGCCGCGACGACGTGCCGGGGAAGTAGCGGTTGATCAGCTCGGGGGCGAGCCCGACGGCCTCGAAGATCTGGGCTCCCGAGTAGGAGTCGATGGTGGAGATCCCCATCTTCGAGATGACCTTGCGCACCCCCTTGTAGAGGGCGTGGATGTAGCGCTCCTTGGCCCGAGCGAGGTCGGTGCCGGCTGGGAGCAGCCCCCGTCGCAGCAGCTCGGCGACAGTCTCCAGCGCGAGGTACGGATTCACTGTCTCCGCGCCGAACCCCACCAGGAGGGCGATGTGCATCACCTCGCGAGCCTCACCCGTCTCGATGACCATCCCCACTCCGCTCCGGGTGTGCTCCCGGACCAGGTGATGGTGAACGGCGGCGGTGGCGAGCAGCGCGGGAATGGGGGCGTGGTTGGCGTCGACGTGCCGGTCGGAGAGCACCAGCACCGTATAGCCCTCGCGGATCTTCTCCGAGGCCAGCCGGCAGATCCGCTCCAGGCCCTCCTCCAGCGCCCTCACCCCGCCGTCGGAGTGGAAGGTGGTGGAGATGGTGACCGCCGGGAACTGGCGCTGGGTGACGTGCCGGATCGTCTCCAGGTCGGCGTTGCTCAGGATCGGAGTGGGCACCTCCAGCCGCTTGGCCTGGGCGGGCCCCTGCTCCAGCAGGTTGCCCCCCGCCCCGAGGCTGGTCGCCAGGGACATGACCAGCTCCTCCCGGATCGGGTCGATGGGCGGGTTGGTCACCTGGGCGAAGAGCTGCTTGAAGTACGCGAAGAGGTTGACCGGNNAGGGTGCCGGGGTCGGGGTCGGGCGGCTCGGCCACCCGATTCAGCTCATCGAGTCGGACGGCTCCCTGGCTGATCCACTCCCGGTAGGGGTGGCGCCGGCTGAGCACGCTCTTGACGGCGTCGTCGTCCAGGATCTCGCCGGCCTCGGTGTCGATCAGGAGCAGCCGGCCCGGCTCGAGGCGCCACTTCTTGCTGATGCGCTCCTCGGCGATCGGCAGCACCCCGGCCTCGGAGGCCATCACCACCCAACCGTCCTCGGTGACCAGCCAGCGGGCCGGGCGGAGGCCGTTGCGGTCGAGGGTGGCACCGATCAGACGGCCGTCGGTGAAAGCGATGGCGGCGGGGCCGTCCCAGGGCTCGATGAGCGAGGAGTGGAACTCGTAGAAGGCGTGCCGCTCCTCGTCCATGAGCGGGTTCCGGTCCCAGGCCTCGGGGATCATCATCATGATCGCGTGCTCGACGGAGCGACCGGCCATGGTCAGCAGCTCGAGCGCATTGTCGAACTGGCTCGAGTCCGACCCCAGCTCGTCGATCACCGGGCGGAGCTTGTTGATGTCGGCGCCGTAATGCGGGCTGCGGAACTTCGACTGGCGGGCCCGCATCCAGTTGACGTTGCCGCGCAGGGTGTTGATCTCACCGTTGTGCGCGCTGAGGCGGAAGGGCTGGGCCAGGTCCCACCGGGGCAGGACGTTGGTGGAGAAGCGGGCGTGGACCATGGCGAGCCGCGAGACGGTCACCGGGTCGCGGAGGTCCGGGTAGAAGGCGGGCAGCTGGTCGGCGGTGAGCATCCCCTTGTACACGAGGGTGCGGCTGCTCAGGCTCGCGATGTGGAAGCGGTCGCGGGTCAGCCCGACCGCGTCAGAGCGCCGCTCGATGACCCGCCGGAGCACGTAGAGGCGGCGCTCCAGGGTGTCGCCCTCGAGGCCGAAGGCGCCGACGAAGAGCTGGCGGATGACCGGCATCCCGGCCAGGGCGGTCGGTCCGGCGCACGCCGGCTCCACCGGCACGTCGCGCCAGCCGGCCAGCCGGAGTCCCTCGTCGTGGCAGGCGGTGGCGATGAGTGCCTCGCAGTCTCTGCGGGCCGCGGCGTCCTGAGGGAGGAAGACCATCCCCACCCCGTAGGCCCCGGGCGCCGGGAGCGAGAGGCCGGAGTCCCGGCGGAGGAGGGCGTCGGGGAGCTGGATCAGGATTCCGGCGCCGTCGCCGCTCAGCGGATCCGAACCGGTGGCCCCACGGTGGCCGAGGTTGCGGAGCGCCTCCAGGCCGGAGCTGACGATCTTGTGGGTCGGTTCCCGATGCAGCGTCGCCACGAAGGCGACCCCGCAGGTGTCGTGATGCAGCCGCGGATCGTACAGGCCCCGCACCCGGTACGGGTCGCTGAGGTGTTCGGGTAGGCCGGGCTGTGGTGGCATGGTGCGGGAGGGTGGCTCCGGGGAGTGGGCGGGCGGACACCCGACTGGCGCCGGCCGGAGGCTCCCCGGACCGCGGGCCTGCGCGGGGCCGTCGTCGGGATCGACTTCGAGAGTACCAGGAAGCTGGCGATTCGTGCCAAGCGTCAGGGTGTGCGAAACAGCCCCGCGGATGTTGTAGCCGACCGCGATCGGGGCGGAGGTCCCACCGTGGACACTGCCACACGTCCCAAATTCGCTACGATCCGACCCCGATGGCAGCACAGGTGTCGCCGGTGGCCGCGGTCGCGAAGAGCGGGCAGGGGGTCGGGTTGTGGGCCCGGTTGCGCCGCGCCACCCCCTGGTGGGCGCAGCCCCTCGCCATCGTGGTCGCCCTGGGCGCCTTCACCGTGTACTCGATCTGGACGTCCTTCTTCGGACCCGGGCCCAACCACGTCAGCGAGCACGCCAACTACCTCTCTCCCTTCTTCTCGCCGCTGATCTGGAAGACCGGCCCGGTGACCCCGGCGCTCTGGGTGCTCTGGGCCCCGCTCGGCTTCCGGGCCACCTGCTACTACTACCGGAAGTCCTATTACCGCGCCTTCTTCTGGGACCCGCCGGCATGCGCGGTCGGCGAGCTCCGGCGCCGCGGCTATCGGGGTGAGAGCCGCCTCCCCATGGTGCTCAACAATCTCCACCGCTTCTTCTGGTACCCGGCGGCCATCGTCGTGATCCTGCTCTGGGTGGACGCCTTCGCCTCCTTCGACGATGGGGGTCACCTCTACCTTGGTCTGGGCACCCTGATCCTGCTGGTCAACGCGGTCCTGCTCTCCGGCTACAGCCTGGGCTGCCACGCCTTCCGCCACGCGGCAGGAGGAGGCCTCGACTGCTACTCGTGCTCCCAGGCCGGCAAGGCCCGCTTCCGGCTCTGGCGGTGGGTCACCGTCTTCAACGGCCACCACGCCACCTGGGCCTGGGTCAGCATGTTCAGTGTGGTGATCGCCGAGGTCTACATCCGTCTCCTCCAGGCCGGAATGCCCGACCCCCATCTGCTGGTGAGATGAGCGAGAGCTATCAGACCCGCGAGTGCGATGTGCTGGTGATCGGCGCGGGGGGCGCCGGGCTGCGCGCCGCCATCGCCGCCGCGCAGGCCGGCTGCTCGACCCTCGTTGTGAGCAAGTCACTGCTCGGCAAGGCCCACACGGTGA
>PLAK01000073.1 GCA_003134115.1 Candidatus Changshengia sp. | reverse complement strand
GGAGGAGATCTCCAACTGGGCGCGCCCGGGGCACCGCTGCGCGCACAACCACCTCTACTGGAGCGGGGGCAGCTACCTCGGCATCGGCTCAGCCGCCCACTCCCACCGCAAGGGCCACCGGTGGTGGAACGTTCGGACCCCCGACCGTTACATCGCCCTCGTGGAGGACGGCCGCGGCACGCTGGCGGGCGAGGAGCGCCTCGACGCGCTGGCGCGGGTGCGCCGCCGGCATGGATCGATCCGCGCCGCGCTCTCGGTGCTCGAGGATGCTCGGAGGATCTGCGACGCCGCCCGCGGCGGCGTGGACGTCGCCGCCCTGGAGGGGGACGCGCGGTCCGCCCAGGCGGCTGCCGCCACCGCCGCCCGCCGGCTCAGCGCAGCCCGGCGCGAGGCGGCTCACGCTCTCGAGCAGGCCGTGGAACAGCACCTGGCCGTGCTGGAGCTCCCGGATGCCCGCTTCCGTGTCACCCTCGGGGTGGCCGCCGATGCCGACGGCGTCGACCTCGGTGACGGCCCGCTCCGCTGCGACGCCGACGGCGTCGACCAGGTGGAGTTCCGCTTGGCCGCCAATCGCGGTGGGGTGCCACTGCCCCTCGACGAGGGTCCCTCGGGAGGGGAGCTCAGCCGCCTGGCTCTCGCGCTGGCCGCCGCCGGAGGAGGGGGTGGCCAGCCCCTGCTGGTCCTCGACGAGGTCGACACCGGGGTGGGCGGCGAGACCGCAGCGCGGGTCGGCGACCTCCTCGCCGCCATCGGACGGGGCCGCCAGGTGCTGGTGGTCACCCACCGCCCCGAGATCGCCTCGCGCGCCGGCTGGCACCTGCTGGTCTCGCGCCTGGGAGGCGGCGGCGCCGTGGAGAGCACCGTGCACCGGGTCGAGGGCGAGGAGCGGGTGTCGGAGATCGCCCGGATGATGTCGGGACGGACCACGGCCGCCGCCATGGCACGCGCCGGGGAGCTGCTCCGCGAGGGCAACGCCACCGCCGGAGTCCACCAGCGAGTCGGCTGACCGCTGCGGGCTGGCACGTTCGCCGGTAGGAGGGCGCGCCTGGCGACGGCCTCGGGTTCGGTCGGCTGGGCGACCACGTACCATGGGCCGCCATGAGTGACAGCGCGCCCGCCGGCGGCCGTGCCGGGTGGCCCCGGCGCTTCCCCGTCGAGGTGGGTGGATTCAGCGGCACCCTGGAGGAGCTGGTCCTCGCCGCCCAGCGCGGCGACGTCGACCTGCGTGACCTCCCGGTGGCCGAGGTGACCACTCAGGTGAGCCGGCAGCTCACCGGGAGCGAGCTGGGAGGGGATCTTCGCGACGCGGCGGAGGCTCTGGGGCTCCTGGCCCGCCTGCTCTCGATGAAGGCGGCGAAGGTCACCGAGGGCACCGCCGAGCTCGACGAGGAGGAGGCTGTCGTCGAGTCCGAGGCGGGGAGACGCCTCGCCGAATACCGGCTCTTCCGGGCGGCCATGGAGGCGCTCCTGCTCGAGCCCGCCGAGACGGGCGAGCGCAGCTTCCTGGGCCTGGTCGCCCCCGAGGTCCTGCCCCTGGAGCGGCTGCGCATCCCTCCCGATCGGCTCGCGGCCGCCTTCCGGCAGGTGCTCGAGCGGTTGCAGGACGCGGCTCCGCTGCCGGTCGGGATGATCACCTTCTCGGTCGAGGAGAAGGTCGCATGGCTGGTGGAGCTGCTGGGTCGCGGGCCGGTGGAGTTCGAGGCGATCTTCGCCGAGGTGACCACTCGGCTGGAGGCGGTCGCCTGCTTCCTCGCCCTGCTCGAGCTGCTGAAGCGCGGCCTGGCGGTGGTGGACCAGCCCGAGCCCTTCGGGCCCATCCGGGTGCGGAAGAATGACTGACGACCTGCCTCTCGGCGCCGTGCCGGGCGAAGGCCCGGGCCGGCCGGTGCTCGACCCGGCGGATGCTCTGGCGAGCCTGCCCCTCGACGACGGGGACGACGGCGAGGAGGGCTTCAGCCTCGAGCTGGACGAGATCGGCCGCCCCCGGGTGCCTGACTGGGTGGCGGGCAGCGAACCCGAGGACCTGGCCCTGGCGCTCGAGTCCGTCTGCTTCGTGCTCAACCGTCCGGTGACGCTCGCCGAGCTCGCGGGCATACTCGGACAGCCTTCCCCGCGCATCGACCGGGCCGCCGAGACACTCGCCGGCCAGCTGCGCGGCCGCGGCCTGATGCTGCAGCGCCACCGCGACCAGGTGCAGCTGGTGACCCGCCCTGAGACGGCGTGGGCGGTCCAGCGAGCCCTGAACCCCGAGCGTCCGGCCCGTCTCAGTCGCCCGGCGCTGGAGACGCTTGCCATCGTCGCCTACCGGCAACCGGTGACCCGCGGCCTGATCGAATCGATCCGCGGGGTCAACTGCGAGGCGGTGCTCGACAGCCTGGAGCGGCGGGGCCTGATCGCCGAGATCGGCCGCGCCAGCACCCCCGGGCAGCCCCGCCTGTTCGGGACGACACTCCGATTCCTGCAGCTCGTCGGGCTGGAGCGGGTCGACCAGCTCCCCCCGCTTCCCGGAGGCATCGGGCTGCCGGAGGAGCAGGAGCGGGCGTGGTCCGATGCGCTGACCGCTCCTCCCGGGGACGAGCCGGCGCCGCCGGACGAGAGCTAGATGGCGACCACCCGAGAGCGGCTCAATCGTTATCTCGCGCGTCGCGGGGTGGCGTCCCGGCGCGGGTCGGACAGCCTCATCGACGCCGGGCGCGTCACCGTCAACGGCGCCCGGGCCGCGCTCGGCGCCAGCGTCGACCCGCAGCGGGACCGGGTCTCGGTCGACGGCAGACCGGTCGCGGGCGGCCGGCGCCTCGAGACGCTGATGCTCAACAAGCCGGCCGGGGTGGTGACCACGGTCCGTGATCCCCATCGCCGGCCGACCGTGATGGGGCTGCTCCCCGAGCCGGTGCCGGGGCTGGTGCCGGTGGGACGGCTCGACGCCGACAGCCGCGGGCTGCTCCTGTTCAGCACCGACGGAGACCTGGCCCACCGGCTCACCCATCCCCGCTACGGGGTGGCCAAGCGCTACCGGGTCGTCCTCGGTCGCGGCCTGAGCGACGCCGACGTCGAGCGCCTGCTGGAGGGCGTTGAGCTGGAGGACGGGCTCGCCCGGCCGCTCGGCGTCCGCCGACCGAGCCCGGAGCGGGCCGACCTCATCGAGGTGACCATGGGCGAGGGGCGCAAGCGGGAGATCCGGCGCCTGCTTGCGGCACTGGACGCTCCGGTCCTGGACCTGGTCAGGGTCGGCCTCGGCCCCCTCAGGCTCGGCCACCTCGAGGAGGGCAGAGCCCGGCTACTGACCCCCGCCGAGCTCGAGGCGCTCTATGCGGCGGTGGGGATGACAGCGCCGTGACCATTCCCGTCGTCACCGTCGACGGGCCGGCGGGGAGCGGCAAGACGNNCCGGGCCGGCCTCGGTGCCGGCGACCTCGACCGCATCGTCGAGCTGGCCGGGAGCGTCGCCATCGAGATCAACACCGCGCCCGACGACGACAGCTGGGAGGTCCGGGTGGACGGCATCGATCCCGGAGCCCAGATCCGCGATCCCCGGCACGCGGCTCTCCTGACGACCGTCAGCCAGCTCCCCGAGGTCCGCCGTCATCTCCTCTCCCTCCAGCGCGCACCCGCCACCCGAGGGGCGATCGGGGTGGGACGAGATTGCGGCACGGTGGTCTTCCCGGACGCGGTGGTGAAGCTCTACCTGCAGGCGGCGGCTGCCCTCCGCTCTGCCCGGCGCGCGGCCCAGCTCCAGCGGGAGGGGGCGGCCGTCGACCCCGAGACACTCGCCGAGGAGATCTCCGGCCGCGACAGCGGTGACGCCCGGGCGATGGCCGCTGCCCCGGACGCGGTGGTCATCGACACCGGGACCCACGGCGTTGACGAGATGGTGGAGATGGCGCTCTCCCTCTGCCGGGCCGCCGGCCTGTGACCCGCACCCACCTCTCGCCGTCCGGGCTCGACCTCAACTACCGGTGGATGACGGCGGTGACGCGCCTCATCTGCCGCGCCGTCATGGGCGATCTCCTCGATGTGGCCGGCACGGAGAAGGTTCCCGCACGGGGCGGCCTGCTGGTGGTGAGCAACCATGTGGGTGCCGCGGACCCGCCCATCGTGGGCGCCTACATGCCCCGCCGCGATCTCTACTTCATGGCCAAGAGCGACTACTTCCGCTCGCCGCTCACCCGCTTCTTCATCGTCGGCTACCACGCCTTCCCGGTGGTGCGCGGCAGCCCGGATCGGGCGGCGCTCCGCCAGGCGGTGGCGTTGATGCGTCAGGGACATGCCGTGCTCGTCTACCCGGAGGGCCACCGCAGCCCGGACGGAGTGCTGCAGCGTCCCCACCCGGGTGCCGGCTTCCTGGCCCGGAGGGCCGGGGTGCCGATCCTCCCGGTCGGGATCTGGGGCACCGAACGCGCCCTGCCCCTCGGGTCGATCCGGCCTCGCCACGCTCCGGTCCACGTCCGGTTCGGGCGCGCCGCCCCACTCCCCCCCGAGGACCCGGACGGCCCGCGCCGGTCCAATCAGGAGGTCTCCGACCTGCTCATGCAGCGGATCGCGGAGGTCCTCCCCCCGTCGCGCCGCGGCATCTTCGATGGGACGACGGACTACCGGGCGGTGGCCCCGCCCCTCGCCTGATGACCACCGAGCTCGTCGCCTTCGATCTCGAGACCACCGGGCTGTCGCCCAAGAGTGAGCGGGTCATCGAGATCGGGGCCGTCCGCTTCAGGGAGGACGGGGTGACCACCCGCGAGCTCCAGCTGCTGGTCGACCCGGGCATCGGGGTGCCGCTGCCGGTCCAGCGGCTGACCGGTATCACGAGTGCCGATCTGGCCGGTCAGCCCTCCCCGCTCGAGGCCATGGCCCAGCTCGCCGAGTTCTGCGAGGGTGCCGAGCTGGTCGGCCACGGGACCGCCTTCGACCTCGCCTTCTGCAGCCAGATCCTCCCCGACACCTTTGGTCGGAGAGGGGCGATGGACACGCTGGAGCTCGGACGCATCCTGCTCCCGCTCGCCGGCAGTCACAACCTCGGGGCACTCAGCCGTCAGCTCGGGCTCCATCACGAGCGTCCCCACCGCGCCCTGAGCGACGCGCAGGCCACCGCGGAGCTCTTCCGATGGCTGCTGGTGGAGGCCGCCTCGCTGCGGCGGTCGACCTTCTCGGAGATGCGTCGTGTGGCCGCCCAGGCGGGGACGTCACTCGGGCACTTCTTCGATCTCGCCGTCGTCGAGCGGGGCGCGCACCCCGAGCTGGAGGCCCGCCCGCACCCGGCCGGCGAGGGCCTGGCGACGGCGCCGGGCCCGACGGCGGGAGCGGTGGTCTCCGGCACCGCGGGCACCGAGGAGCCCACCCGGAGCGAGCGCGACTCGCTCCTCTTCGGGCCCCTGGCCGACGCCGCCGTGAGCCTGATCGGTCCCGGGGGTCCGCTCGCCGAGCGCCCGGGCTACGAGTATCGGGAGACCCAGGAGCAGATGGCACGAGCCGTCGCCCAGAGCCTGGAGCGCGGCGGACGCCTCCTCGTCGAGGCGGGTACGGGCGTGGGCAAGACGCTCGGCTACCTCGCTCCGCTCGCCATCTGGATCGAGCGGGGTCGCGGCCGGGCAGTGGTCGCCACCCACACCATCACCCTTCAGGAGCAGCTCGCCACACGCGAGCTACCCGCCCTGCAGCCTCACCTGCCTCGCCCGCTCGGCTGGGCGATGCTCAAGGGCCGCAGCCACTACATCAGCCTGCGGCGCTTCCAGCGCCACCTCCGCCGCGGCGACGTCGGCCCGCGCGGGGCGGACCTCGACGTCATCAGGTTCAAGCTCAAGCTGCTGCGCTGGCTCGACCTCACCCGCACCGGCGATCGGGCGGAGCTGCACCTCGGGGCCCTGGAGCGCGAGCTCTGGCGCGCGGTCGAGTCGACCGGGGATGACTGCCTGGGCAGCATCTGTGCCAACTGGGGCGATGGCGCCTGCCACATGGTCGCCGCGCGCCGGACGGCGGCGACGGCCGAGCTGGTGGTGACCAATCATGCCCTCCTGCTGAGCGACGAGTCCGCGGCGGGGCACCTGCTCGGCGACTATTCGGCACTCGTCGTCGACGAGGCCCATCACCTCGAGGAGCAGGCCACCCAGGCGGGTGGGCACCGGCTCCGGAGCGCGGATGTCCTCCGGGCCCTCGATCGTCTCCCCGACGTCCTCGACGTCGATCTGGCGAGTGCCCTGGAGGCCTGCCGCGACGCCGCCGGCCGGCTCTTCGGGGAGGCCAAGGGGCTGCTCGCCGAGCGTCTCGGCGGGGGAGGAGGGGCACCGACCGGGAGCCTGAGCGTGACCGACGACCTGCTTGCGGAGCCGCGGCTGCAGCCCCTGGTGCGGAACGCCCACCATGCCGTCTCCGCCCTCGGCCGGGCTGCCGAGGCTCTGCGCGCGGCGGGGCCGGCCTCCCTCCAGACGGATCTCCTTCCGCAGCCGGATCGAGAGGCGGAGGAGCTGGCGCTGGCCGCGTCCGCCCTCGAGGGGTCGGCGGGCGCGATCGACGACGTCCTCCTCCATCGGCGGGAGGGACACGTCGCCTGGATGGAGCTCCGCGCCGAGCAGGCGGAGCTCAGGGACGCGCCGGTGGCGGCGGGGACCGCCCTCGGCGAGGGGCTCCTGGATGCGGCCCGCACCGTGGTGCTGACGTCGGCCACGCTCGCCATCGCCGGCGACTTCGGCTTTGTCCGGGAGCGGCTCGGGCTGGGGGCGCGGACCGAGGAGCTGGCGCTGCCCTCACCGTTCGACTACCTGACCCAGGCCCTCTGCATCGTGATCACCGACATCCCTCCCTACGACGATCCCGAGTACGAGCAGGCGCTGGCGACCATCACCGCCGGCATCGGTCGGCGGCTGGGCGGCCGCACCCTTGGCCTCTTCACGGGGTACGGGGCGCTCCGCCGCGTCCGCGATCTGGTCGGCCGGCGGCTTGCCGGCAGCCAGATCTCCGTCGTAGCCCAGGGCCTCGACGGGACCCGGCGCCAGCTCCTGGCCTCCTTCGTCGAGAACCCGCGCACCGTGCTGCTCGGCACCAGCACCTTCTGGGAGGGGATCGATGTCCCCGGCGACGCCCTCCAGTGCGTGATCATCGCCAAGCTCCCGTTCGCCGTCCCCACCGACCCGCTGGTCCGTGCTCGCACCGCCGAGCTGCGCGATCCGTTCGGGAGCTACGTGCTCCCTGAGGCGGTCATCCGGTTGCGCCAGGGATTCGGCAGGCTGATCCGCTCGGGCACCGATCGCGGGGTGGTGGTGATCGCCGACTCCCGCCTCCAGACCCGGGACTACGCGCGGCGCTTCCTGGAGGCGCTGCCGCCCGCCACCGTGGCGCGCGAGCCGGTCTCCGGCGTGGTCGCCCGGGTCGCCGAATTCGTCGGCGGGACGGTCGATGGCGGAGAATCCATCCCATGGTGAAGCCCGAGCCCTCCCCGGCCCTGACCAGCGACGTCGCGCCGCGGAGTGAGATCGTGGTCGCGCTTGCCCAGCTGGCACCGCGGCTGGGCGACCTCGCCGCCAACGTCACCCGCCATCTGGAGCTGATCGGGACCGCCGCCGCGGGCGGAGCGGACCTCGTGGTCTTCCCCGAGCTCTCGCTCACCGGGTACTTCCTCAAGGACCTGGTGACCGAGACCGCCCTGCGCCTCGACAGCCCCGAGGTCCAGCTTCTCGCCGAGGCGTCGCGGGGCGTGGACGCCGTGGTCGGTTGCATCCTGGAGAGCGACGACCATCGCTTCCACAACGCAGCCCTCTACCTCTCCGGGGGCGCGGTCGTCCACGTCCATCGCAAGGTGTACCTGCCCACCTACGGTCTCTTCGACGAGGCCCGCGATCTGGCCGCCGGCGACCGGTTCCGAGCCTTCGAGGCCCCACTCCGTTCCGCCGAACCGCGCCGTCCCTGGCGAGCGGGCGTGCTCATCTGCGAGGACCTCTGGCACCCGAGCTCCGCGTACCTGCTCGCCCGCGACGGCGTCGACCTGATCATCTGCCCGTCGGCCTCTCCGGGCCGCGGCGTCGGGCACGGGTCCGAGATCGGAACGGCACAGAGCTACGACGTGATCACCCGCACCTACGCCCAGCTCTTCACCGCCTACGTCGTCTACTGCAACCGGGTCGGCTATGAGGACGGCATCAACTTCTGGGGAGGCTCCCGGGTCGTCGACCCCGAGGGACGTCTGGTCGGCGAGCCGGCCGGCCGCGACGAGGGGATGGCCCTCCACCGGCTTGACCTCGCGGCCCTCCGGCGGGCCCGGATCGCCAACCCGATGCTCCGTGACGAGCGCCACGACATCGTCGACGCCGAGTGCCACCGCCTGCACCGTCGCGAACGTGCCTGAGACCGCGGACGGGCTGAGCCGCGGCGACGCGGCGGACGCGCTGACCGTCGACTGCCCCCTGGTCACGGAGATCCTGACCGGATTTGTCCGCGAAGAGGTGCGCAAGGTGGGGTTCGAGCGCGGCGTGGTCGGGCTCTCCGGCGGTATCGACTCCGCGCTCACCCTGGCCGTCGTCTGCCGTGCCCTCGGCCCGGAGAACGCGATTCCGGTGATCATGCCCTACCGGGCGAGCAGCCCCGCGTCGGAGCGCGACGCCCGCCTGGTCGCCGCCCAGCTCGGCACCACGCCGCTGGTGATGGACATCTCCCCCCAGATCGACGCCTACTTCGACCGCAATCCCGACGCCGACCGCAACCGGCGCGGCAACAAGATGGCGCGGGAGCGGATGTCGATCCTCTACGACCTCTCGCTGGCGCGGGCAGCGCTGGTGGTCGGGACCTCCAACAAGACCGAGCTGCTGCTCGGCTACGGGACCATCCACGGCGACATGGCCCACGCCCTCAACCCGCTCGGCGACCTCTACAAGACCCAGATCTTCGCCCTCGCGCGGCATCTCGAGCTCCCCGCCGCGGTGATCGAGAAGGCCCCCTCCGCCGACCTCTGGGAGGGCCAGTCGGACGAGGACGAGCTCGGCTTCGAGTACGCCGCGGTCGACCAGCTGCTCCACCAGATGATCGACGAGCGCCGCACCCGGGCCGAGTTGCACGCGCTCGGCTTCGACGACGCGTTCGTCAAGCAGATCCACCGCCGGGTCCGGGACAGCCAGTACAAGCGCCGGCCACCGCTCATCGCCAAGCTCTCCAACCGGACCATCGACCGCGACTTCCGCTACCCCCGCGACTGGGGCCGCTGACGAACGCGGAAACCCCTGAGGGGGCGCTGCTCACGGTCCTGGCGACGCCGATCGGCAACCTGGAGGACGTGAGCCGGCGCGCCGAACGCGCGCTGCGCGAATGCGACGCCGTGGTCGCGGAGGACACCCGCCGCACCCGCATCCTGATGCGCTCGCTGGGCATCGAGCGACCGGTGATCTCGCTGCCCGCCTTCGACGAGGAGCGGCGCATCCCCGCCCTGCTGGCCAGGCTGGAGGCGGGTCAGCACCTCACCCTCTGCTCCGACGCCGGCACGCCCGCGGTCAGCGACCCGGGCAGCCGGCTGGTCGCCGCCGCCCACCGGGCCGGGGTGACGGTCACCGTGGTCCCCGGCCCGAGCGCGGTCACCGCCGCGGTGAGCGGCAGCGGCCTGGGCGGGGGCGGTGGTTTCGTCTTCCTGGGCTTCCCGCCGCGTTCCCCCGGGCGCCTGCGCCGGAGTGTCGAGGCAGCGCTGGGGCTGGGGGTGCCGGTGGTCCTCTTCGAGGCCGCCAACCGCCTGGCCAAGACCCTGGAGCTGATCGAGCCCCTCCTCGGCGATCGCCCGGTCGTGGTGGCCCGGGAATTGACTAAAGTCCACGAGACCTTCCACCGTGGCACCGCCCGGGAGCTGGCCGAGGAGCTACGCCGGACGCCCCCGCGGGGCGAGTGCACAGTCGTGATCGGGACATGAGCAGCACCTTCTACGTCACCGCCGCCATCGACTACGTCAATGGCGACCCCCACCTCGGCCACGTCTACGAGAAGGTCGGCTGCGACGTGCTCGCCCGCCATCACCGGCTGCGCGGCGACGACGTCCGCTTCACGGTCGGGACCGACGAGCACAGTCAGTCGGTGCTCCGGGCGGCCCGGGACCGCGGGGTCACTCCCGAGGAGTTCGTGGCCGCGCAGGCGGAGAGGTTCCGCTCCCTCTGGGCGTCGCTGGACATCGACCACACCGCCTTCGTGCGCACGAGCGGCGACGCCAACCGGCGCAGCACCGAGAGGCTGATGCAGGCGGTCCACGACGCCGGCTTCATCTACAAGGGCTGGTACCGGGCCTGGCTCTGCCCCTCCTGCGAGCGTTACTACGCCGACAAGGAGCTGGTCGCCGGGCTCTGCCCGGTCCACGAGCGCCCCGTCGAGCTGGTGGAGGAGGACAACTACTTCCTCCGCCTGAGCGACTTCCAGGACCGCCTCCTGGAGCACCTGGAGAAGCATCCCGACTTCCTCGTCCCCGAGCCGCGGCGCAACGAGATCCTCCAGCTCATCCGGGGCGGCCTGGAGGACGTCAGCATCTCCCGCGGCTTCTCGGACTGGGGCTTCCCGCTCCCCTTCGACCCCTCCCAGGTCGTCTACGTCTGGTTCGACGCTCTGATCGCCTACCTCACCGGGGTGGGCTACGCCTCCGACGACGAGGAGTTCGCACGCTTCTGGCCCGCCGACGTCCACGTCATCGGCAAGGACATCACCCGCTTCCACGCGGTGATGTGGCCGGCCATGCTGATGGCCGCCGGCATGCCGCTCCCCGAGCGGGTGCACGCCCATGGCTTCATGACCCTGGGCGGCCAGAAGATGAGCAAGACCAGGGGCGTCTTCGTCGAGCCCACCGCCCTCATCCAGCAGTTCGGCAGCGACGCGGTGCGCTATGTGCTGATGGCCGAGATCCCCTTCGACCGCGACGGCGACTTCTCCATGGAGAGCTTCGTCGACCGCTACAACGCCGACCTCGCCAACGACTACGGCAACCTGGTGTCGCGTACCGAGAAGATGATCCAGCGCTACTTCGAGGCCCGCGTGCCCGAGCGGGGAGGGGAGGAGCCGATCGACGCCGAGCTGCGCACGCTCGCCTCCACCATCCTGCCCGAGTACGACCGGGCCATGGACGGCCTCGACTTCACCGCGGCCCTGGCGGCGGTCCGGAAGCTCGTGGCCCGGGCCAACAAGTACATCGAGGAGACCGCCCCCTGGAAGCTGAGGAGCGCGGGCGACGACCGCCTGGGCACCGTCTGCGCCGAGCTGCTCGAGGCGGTGCGGGTCAGCACCGGGCTGCTCCACCCGTTCATCCCCCGGGCCACCGCACGGGTCGCGACCGACCTGGGCATCGAGCTGGGCGGCGACCTCACCGCGGCACTCGGATCGTGGCCGGTGCTGCACGGGGGGGATCCGGTCGGGGTGGGGGAGATCCTCTTCCCGCGATTGGACCGTGAGGCCTTCTGAGCAGCAGATGAGTGAGCCGGGCCCCGTCCGGGGGGAGCCTGCACCCCTCGTCGACAGCCACTGCCACCTCCAGATCCTGGCCGAGCGCGACGGAGCGGCCGGGGTCGAGCGGGCGCTGGAGCAGGCGGTGGGCGCGGGGGTGGTCCAGATCGTCTGCCCGGGGCTGAACGTCGAGGACAGTGACCGCTGCCGCGAGGTCGCGGAGGCGCATCGGGGGGTCTTCTTCACCGTCGGCTGGCACCCCCACGAGCGGGCCGCCCCCGATCGGGCCCAGCTCGACGCGCTCGACCAGCTGCTCCGGCACCCGCGCGCGGTGGGCGTCGGTGAGGTGGGGCTCGACCAGTACTGGCGGCCGGGGTACCACGAGACGCCGCTTCAGGTGCAGCAGGCCGCTCTTCATCAGATGCTGGAATTGGCCCGTGCCCACTCCCTGCCGGTGGTCATCCACGATCGCGACAGCCACGCGGAGGTGCTTGCGGCGGTGGACGCGGTTCCCGGCGGGCGCGGGGTCATGCACAGCTACACCGGCGATCCGGTGCACGCGCGGAGCTGCCGGAGGCGCGGCTTCCTGCTCTCCTTCTCGGGGATCGTCACCTTCCCCCGCAGCGAGGCCATCCAGGCCGCGGCTCGCGAGGTCGACGCTGACGGGTACCTGGTGGAGACCGACTCCCCCTTCCTCGCGCCGGTGCCCCACCGCGGGCAGCCCAACACCCCCGCCTTCGTGGCGGCCACCGCGGCGGCGGTGGCGCGGCTGCGCGGGGTCGACCCGCCCGCCGTGGCGGCGGAGACCACCGCCAGCGCGCGACGCCTCTTCGCCCTCCCCGCGGACGACCTCCTCCATGGCTGACCGGGCGGCGCGTCCGGCGGGGACCGGAACACCGGGTGTCCGGAGACGGAGGGCGTGAGCGCGGCCACCCGCTCGCTCGATCTCACCGACCCGGCAACGGTGACCCGGGTGGCCCGCCAGGCCGGGCTCTTCGCCAAACGCCGGCTGGGCCAGCACTTCCTGGTCGACCGGGGAGCGCTCGAAGCCATCGTGGAGGCGCTGGACCCGGCGGCCGGCGACACCGTCTGGGAGATCGGCCCGGGGATCGGAGTGCTGACCGCCGAGCTGGCGCGGCGGGCCGGGCGCGTGGTCGCGGTGGACCTGGACCCCGCCTGCATCCGGGCCGCCAGGGTGACCCTCCGCGGGCTCGCCAACGTGGAGCTGATCGAGGGGGACGCCCTGCGATCAGACGCGGCCGGCCTCGGCCTCCCCGACGACCATCTTGCTGCCGGCAACCTGCCCTACAACCTGACCGGGGCCCTGCTCGGGCACCTCTTCGAGGCGCCCATCCCTCCACGACGCGCCGTCTTCCTGGTCCAGCGCGAGGTGGCCGCCCGGATCGCCTCGCCCCCCGGCGGGTGGAGCCTGGCGACGGTGGCGGTGCGTTCGGTCGCCGAAGTCGAACGGATTCGGGACGTGCCGGCGGCGAGCTTCATGCCCGCACCGGCGGTGGCGTCGAGCATCATTCGCATGCATCCCGCCCGGCCCATGCCCGAGGCGGAGAGGAGAGAGGTGCTCCGACTCGCCCGCGCCGCCTTCCAGCTGCGCCGCAAGACCCTCCGCCACGGCCTGGGCCGCGCCCTCGGCGACCGTGCCGACCTGGTCGAGGCGGTGCTGGACCATTGCGGGGTGGACCCGGGGCGCCGGCCGGAGACCCTCGACCTCGACGAATGGCGATGCCTGGCCCGAGCCGCGGGGGAGATGGGATGAGCGAGGACCGGATGCCCCAGCCGCCCGACCACGCCGCGCCCCTGCACGCGGTCCGCCCCGCGGTGCCACCCCACCCCGACGACGCCGCCGGCTTTGCCCGCGTGCTCCGCCGGCGGGACTTCCGCTTTCTCTGGGGGGCGCAGTGCGGCAGCCAGCTGGCGCAGAACTTCATCCAGTTCGCGCTCCTCGTCGTCGTCTACGACCTCACCGGCCTCACCACGGCGGTGGCGGCGGTGGCGGTCGCCTTCACCTTTCCCGGAGTGCTGCTCTCCGCCCCCGCCGGTGTCTACGCCGACCGCCACGACAAACGGTCGCTGATGATGCTCACCAACCTGCTCCGAGCCGGGCTCCTGGTTCTCATACCGGTGACCCAGCTGATCCCCTTCCTCAAGCACCAGGCATGGCCGTTGCTCATCATCACCTTCCTCTTCAGCTCGGTGGGTCAGATCTTTGCTCCGGCCGAGGCGGCCAGCATCCCCTCCCTGGTGAGCCGCGAGCAGATCCAGGGCGCCATGTCGCTCTTCATGACCACGGTGATCTTCACCCTGCTGCTCGGCAGCGTGCTGGCGCCCATCTGCCTGATCCTCTTCGGCGACCTCGTCCCCTTCTACATCGCGGCCGGGCTGTTCGCGCTGGCGGCCCTCTCCTGCTGGCGGATCAGCGTGTCGCTGCGGGCGGTGGCGACCGGGGCGGGTCCCCAGACCCACGCCTTCCGGGAGTTCCAGGACGGGCTCGGCATCCTGCGCCGGGGCCCGGCGCTGCGCTGGGGGATGATCCAGCTCGGGCTGGCGCTGATCATGGTCTTCACCATCTACGCGCTGGGCGCGCCCTACCTGCAGAAGGTGCTGCACCGCTCGCCGAATGACATCTCCATCGTGCTGGGCCCGGCCATGGTCGGGCTGGTGGCGATGGCGGGGGTTCTCGGCCAGCATCTCATCACTCTCCGGCGGCGCTCGCTCAGCGTCGTCGCCTTCGTCACCACCGGGACCTGCCTGGTGGCGATGGGGGTCCTCCCCCCCGTCTTCGAGCGCATCGGCATCCCCGGGCTGCTCATCCCCGCCGTGGTCTTGCTTGCCCTCGTCTTCGGCGGTGCCCTGGGGGCGATCCTGATCCCCGCCTTCACGGTTCTGCAGGAGGGCACCACCGAGGAGTCCCGGGGCCGGATCTTCGGCGGCGTCTTCACCGTCATCAATGCCTCCATCGCCCTCCCGCTCCTCGCCTTCGGCGGCGCCGTCGATCTCTTTCACTCGGTCACCGGCGTCGTCGACGTCTTCGGCGCCCTGGTGATCACCATTGGCCTGAGCTTCCGGTTCGTCTTCTGGAACCGGCTGGGCGTCCTGGACCACCCCGGCGGGGCGGACGCGACATCCGGAGGGGCGACTTCCAGGGGCTGACACGACCGTGCAACGGCGGGGTCGCGGTGCCATGTCAGGTCCTGTCCCTTCCCACGCCGGTGCCAAAGTCGGGGAACTCCGCGAGAGGTGGCCGCCCTTGGGGGCACCGGCTCGGGGAGAGTGGAGGCGCCAGCGGAGAGATGCGAGCCATCGTGACGTGTGAGTGCTGTGGTTATCGCCAGGCGGTGGCCCGGCCCATCCGTCGCCCGGAGCAGTTCCACGTGATCTGCCACGGCTGCGAGGGCGTGCTCCTGGTCGAGGTCACGAGCGCCGATCTGCGGCAGGCTGACAAGCCGGCCACGACCCGCGCCCCCCACGCCGCCGGCGGAGTGGGCACCCCCGTCTGAGGGTTTGCGCGCGCCCTGCCGCGCGGGGCAAGCGGTATCATCCCGGCCTGACCTGCGCGGGTGCGCGGGCGCATAGCTCAGTTGGTACGAGCGCAGCGTTGACATCGCTGAGGTCTCAGGTTCGATCCCTGATGCGCCCACGTCCGCCGGCGGCGACACCCGCTTCGCTCCGGGCGATGCGACCTCGTCGCCGGACGTTGGGTCGCCTGAGCGACCGGCGTGTCGCCGTCCATTCGACGGACGTCACAACCGTTGCAGTCGATGTCGCGGAAGCCACGCCGTCCGCAGAGCACGTGCGCGGTGCCTCCGGCGCTGCGCTCTCCACCGGAGAAGCCCGACAGGCTGCGCAGGCAAATCGTCACAACTGGACTTTGCGAACAGCTTTCCCACAAGCCTCGAGAGCCCTGTGAGATGGGGGGTAACCGGTTGTCCACAGTGTGCACACCTCGGCCGCTTGCACCCTGCGCACCGATCGGCGGACTCATCACACACCTGTTCCTTGCAAACCTGAAATCGGGTGTTGACAGCGGAGCAGAGGGCAGTCGTAGACTGGCCTGACTCATGGAGGTGGGTGTGCGACAAGCGACTCAAGGTCGCCTGCCGGCGGTGCGATTGTGCGCCCGACGGGGGTGTGGCCAACCGGTTAAGAAGCCGACCAACAAGTACTGCAGCGTGCATTGCTGCGCCATCGACCCCGAGCGACTCGAGCGGCTGCGGGCTCAGGCGCAGCGCGGCTCGCGACGCACCGTGCTGCCGCTCGCCCACCAGCTGTCACTGGAGATCTGGGGCTCGTCGTTCGCCAACCCGGAGGCGGAGATCGACGTCCTTGGCGAGGGTCGCGAGGACGTGCCGCGTGGCATGTCCCGGCTGGTCGTCTGACCCCCCTGCGCGGGGGCACTTAGCACCCTGCTCGCGCCGCGCGTCGCGTCCGGGCACCCCGGCGGGCCAGACGCCGCCGCCTGCGTGACCCGGAGGCGCCGCTTCCGTACAATGCGGCCACCATGCCAGAGGAAGTCGACGACGCCGCCGAGGCCGGTCCGCCCCTGGAGGACCCGGTCGACCTGACCCTGGACATCCTCCGGCACAGCGCCGCCCACCTCATGGCGGCAGCGGTCTGCGAGCTCTTCCCGGGGACCCAGTACGACGTCGGCCCGTCGATCGAGGACGGCTTCTTCTACAACTTCCTGCTCCCCGAGGATCGTCACCTCACCGACGCAGACCTGGCGGACATCGCGGCCCGGATGGGCGAGCTGGTGAAGCGGCGGGTCCCCTATCGGCGCGAGGTGCTGCCGCGCGACGAGGCACGGCGCCTCTTCGACGAGATGGGGCAGAAGTTCAAGGTCGCGATCATCGACCGCCTCGCCCCCGACGTCAGCAGCGTGAGCGTCTACCGCACCGGTGACTTCATCGACCTCTGCCGGGGGCCCCACGTCCCGGACAGCGGCACCCTCACCGCCGTCAAGCTGCTCCGCGTCGCCGGCGTCTACTGGCGCGGCGACGAACGCAACCCCCAGCTCCAGAGGGTGTACGGGACCGCCTGGTTCAGCCCCGCCGACCTCGCCGCCTACCTGGACCGCCTCGCCGAGGCCGAGCGCCGCGATCATCGCCGCCTGGGGCGCGAGCTCGAGATGTTCCACTTCGACGCCTCGGCCCCGGGCATGCCCTACTGGCTGCCCAACGGCGTGATCGTCCTCAACGAGCTGATCGACTTCTGGCGCAAGGACCACCGTGCGCGCGGGTACCACGAGGTCATGACCCCGCTCATCAATGAGAAGGTCCTCTGGGAGACGTCGGGGCACTGGGACCACTACCGCGACGACATGTTCCTCTTCCCCGTGGACGAGCAGACCACCTACGGCCTCAAGCCGATGAACTGCCCCAACGCCCACGTCATCTACAACCTCCGGCGTCACAGCTACCGGGAGCTGCCCCTCCGCTACTCGGACATCGACCCGCTGCACCGTTTCGAGCGCTCGGGCACACTGCACGGGCTGCTGCGGGTGCGCAAGTTCATGCAGGACGACGCCCACATCTTCGTCACCGAGGAGCAGATCGAGGAGGAGTACGCGCGCATCCTCGAGATCACGCGGGTCTATTACGGCATCTTCGACCTCGACTACTCTCTGCGGCTCGGGACGCGACCCGCCGACTTCATGGGCGACCCGGAGACCTGGGACCGGGCCGAGGCCGCGCTGCTGCGCATCCTGGAGGCCAACGCCGGCATCCCCTTCACCGTCGAGGCCGGGGAGGGTGCATTCTACGGGCCCAAGATCGACATCCTGATGAAGGACGCGATCGGCCGTTCCTGGCAGACGGGGACGATCCAGCTCGATTTCCAGCAACCCCGCCGCTTCGGCTGCGAGTACATCGACGCGTCCGGTGCACCGCGCACTCCGGTGACCATCCACCGCGTCATCTACGGATCACTGGAACGCTTCATCGGCATCCTCCTCGAGCACTTCGCGGGCCAGCTGCCCCTCTGGCTGGCTCCCGTCCAGGTCGAGGTGGTACCGGTCCAGGACGACGTCGAGGCGGTCATGGACTGCGCTCGGAACCTGGTGGAGCGCCTCGAGGCGGCAGGGCTCCGCGCCGCGGTCAGCGATTCTCCGGGCAACCGGATGCAGGCGCGCATCCGCGACGCCGAGCTGCGCAAGGTCCCCTACGTGGTCGTCGTCGGCAAGCGCGACGTCGAGCGCGGCGACGACGTGGTCACCGTGCGCGACACGCGCCGCGGCGGGACCGAGCAGCGGAGCGCTCCCGATCTCATCACCCTGCTCAACGAGGAGGTCACGAGCCGACGGCCGAGCTGAGAGTGCGGGGCGACCCGCGCCCGGCGTCGCAGGCCCGTCGAGAGCGGTGACCCGTCGCCTCCGCAGGCTCGCCGATCTCGTCGGCGAGCTGGAGCCCGGCGTGGATCCCGCCGCCCTGGTGGCGAGCGGCGAGATCGAGGTCGACGGCCTTGCCGTCACCAATCCCGAGGCACGCGTCCCCGCCGGCGCGCAGGTCCGGCGCCGGCGTCCGGCCGCCCTGCGCGGCGAGGCCAAGCTGTCCGCCGCCCTGGCCGCCTTCGACATCGGCGTCCTCGGCCGGGTGGCCCTCGATGTCGGCGCGGCCGCCGGGGGCTTCACCCGGGTCCTGCTGGCGGCGGGCGCGCGGCGCGTCTACGCCGTCGACGCGGGCCATGGCCAGCTCCTCGGGTCGCTGCGCCAGGACCCGCGCGTGGTCAACCTGGAGGCGACCAACGTGGCCGATCTGACTCGGGTTCTCGTCCCCGAGCCGGTCGAGGTGGTGAGCATCGACGTCTCGTACCTCTCGCTGAGCGCCGCGGCCGCACAGCTCGACCGTATTCACCTCGCGCCGCGGGCCGACCTCGTCGGTCTGGTCAAGCCGATGTTTGAGCTCCGTCGGGCGACGGCTCCGGTCGACGACGCCAGCCTCGCCGAGGCCCTGGCGGTGGCCATCGCCGGGGTGGAGGCGGCGGGCTGGGAGGTGGTCTCCAGCACAGACTCGCCCGTCCTGGGGGCTCACGGTGCTCGCGAGCTGCTCCTTCATGCCCGGTGGGGGAGGCCGTGGTATGCTCCGGCGCTGGACGCCTAGTGCGCCGCCAAGAGGGTCCGTGAATACGGCCCCACCTTCCGGGTCCGCCTTGAAGGTCCAGCCGACCCAGCCTGGATAGCGGAAGCTATCCGTTTTTTGTTTCAGCCGGTTTTTCGGGAGGTCCCACCCCATCGCATTCCGAGAGCTGCGGGTCAACGACCAGATCCGGTTGCCCATGGTCCGACTCTTCGACGACACCACCCAAGAGGCCTTCGGCATCGTTGCCATCGAGCGGGCAAAGCAGCTCGCCCTCGAGCGCGAGCTGGACCTCGTCGAGGTGGCCCCCCAGGCCCAGCCCCCGGTGTGCCGGCTGATGGACTACGGGCGGTTCAAGTTCGAGGCGCTCAAGCGGGAGAAGGAGAGCCGGCGCGAGCACAACGTCATCACCGTCAAGGAGATGAAGCTCCGGCCGAAGATCTCGGAGCACGACTTCCAGACCAAGTTCGGCTACGTCAAGCACTTCCTGGAGGACGGGGACAAGGTCAAGCTGACCATCGTCTTCCGGGGACGCGAGCTGGTCCACCAGGAGTACGGACGCAAGCTGCTCGACCGGATGGCCGAGGAGCTGCGCAACCTGGCGGCCATCGAGCGCAACGCCCTCGTCGAGGGCCGGAACATGACCATGATCCTGAGCCCGGCCCACAAGAAGCCGGGCAAACCTGAGACCACCCGAGCGGAGGACGACCGGGACCACGAAGCCGTCGCGGTGAGTGATGAGCCGGCCGTTGAAGGGAGCCAGCCAGATGCCCAAGATTCGCAACCATAGGGGTACGAAGAAGCGCTTCCGCGTGACCCCCACCGGCAAGGTGATGCGGCGGCACGCCAGTCAGTCGCACATCCTGGAGAAGAAGAGCCAGAAGCGGAAGCGGCTCTTCGCGGGCGAGTCGGCAGTGTCGCATGCCGATCTGCGCCAGATCCATCACAACGCCCCGTATCTGTAAGGAGGTCCCGTCATGGCCAGGGTCAAGCGGGGAGTAACCCAGCGCGCTCGTCACAAGCGGGTCCTCGATCGCGCCGAGGGGATGCAGGGGAGCCGCCACCGGCTGCACAAGTCCGCCAACGAGGCGGTGATGCACTCGCTGGCGTACGCGTATCGCGACCGCAAGCAGCGGAAGGGCGACATGCGCGGCCTCTGGATCGCCCGGATCAACGCTGCAGCCCGCCAGAACGGGCTGCCCTACAACCAGCTGATGCACGGTCTGAAGTCGGCCGGCATCGACATCGACCGCAAGCAGCTGGCCGACCTCGCCGTCACCGACACCGACGCCTTCAACCGTCTGGTCGGGGTCGCCAAGGGCGCGCTCTCCGCCGCCTGAGGGCGGCCCGTGCGACCAGCGGAGAGAGACGCTGACTGAGGGCGTGGTCACCGACGACCTGCACGAGGTGCTGCGGCGCGGGCTGGAGGCGGTGCGCGCCGCCGTCGACCTGGCCTCCCTCGACGAGGCGCGGGCCCGGTTCCTCGGCCGCGGCGACGGCGAGCTGACCGTGATGAGGCGGCGGATCGGCACCATCGCCGACCCCGACGCCAAGCGCCAGTACGGCCTCTCGGTCAATGAGGCGTGCCGTCGCCTCGAGGAGGACGTGGAGGCCCGCCGCGCCCAGCTGGAGGCGGAGCAGCGGGAGGCGGCGGTCGCCGCCGAGGGCCTCGACCTGACCTGGCCGGCCCCGCCGCTCCGGCGCGGCCACCTCCACCCGGTGACCCGGATGACCCGGGAGATCCGCCGGGTCTTCACCCAGCTCGGCTACCTCACCCTGAGCGGCCCCGAGGTGGAGTACGACCGCTACAACTTCACGCTCGTCAACATGCCGCCGGGGCACCCGTCCCGCGACACCCAGGACACCTTCTACATCGACGACTCGCGGCTGCTCCGCACCCAGACCTCGCCGGTGCAGATCCGGGCTCTGGTGGCCCTCGGCGCCCCCCTGCGGGTGATCGTACCCGGCAAGGTCTTCCGCCGCGACAACGACCCCACCCACTCCCCGGTCTTCCACCAGGTGGAGGGCCTGCTCGTGGACGAGGGGGTGACCGCGGGCGATCTCAAGGGCACTCTCGAGTTCTTCGCCCGCTCCATATTCGGCGCCGAGCGCGCCATCCGGCTGCGGCCACACAACTTCTCCTTCACCGAGCCCTCGCTGGAGCTGGACGTCTCCTGCATGGTCTGCGAGGGGAAGGGGTGCCGGCTCTGCAAGCACAGCGGCTGGATCGAGGTCCTGGGCAGCGGCATGGTCCACCCGGACGTGCTTCGCAACGGGGGCGTCGACCCCGAGCGCTACACCGGCTTCGCCTTCGGCTTCGGCATCGAGCGGGCCGCTCAGCTCGCCTACGGGATCGACGACGTGCGCATCCTCTACGAGAACGACGTCCGGCTGGTGGGCCAGGGATGAAGATCTCCCTGGAATGGCTCCGGGAATACGCGGATCTCGACGCTCCCCTCGATGAGCTGGTCCGTCTCCTGGTCGACACCGGCACCGAGGTCGACCGCGTCGAGCGCGTTGCCGACGGCACCCTCGTGGCCCGGGTCCTGGATCTGGCCGCGATCCCCGAGTCGACGCGCGGAGTCCGCCTCGCCGACATCGATGTCGGCGACGGCAGGACGGTTCGCCTGGTCACCGGTGCACCCAATGTGAAGGTTGGGGACCTGGTCCCCTACGCCCCGCCGGGCACGGTCCTGCCGGGCTTCCCCGAGCCGCTCGGGGTCCGGTCGATGTTCGGTGGCAAGTACAGCTCGCCCGGGATGCTGCTCTCGGCCGTCGAGCTGGGGATCGGCGAGGACGCCGCCGGGCTGCTCATCCTGGAGCGGGGCAGGCCGGGCCAGCCCCTCCGCGAGGTCGTCCCCCTGGATGTCGTCCTGGACGTCGAGGTGACCACCAACCGGCCCGATTGCCTCTGCCACGTCGGGATCGCCCGCGAGCTGGCCGCCGCCCTCGGCGAACCGCTCCGCGAACCCTCCGCGACCGTCCCGGAGGGGCTTCTCTCCGCGTCCGCGTCGAGCCAGCGCGCCCGCGTGCGCATCGAGGACCCGGTGGGGTGCCACCGTTTCACCGCGGTGGTGATCGAGGGGGTGGCGGCGGGGGAGTCCCCGGATTGGCTCAAGCGGCGGCTGCGTGCCATCGGGCTCCGCCCGATCAGCGGGCTGGTGGACGTGACCAATTACGTGACCCATGAGCTCGGCCATCCCCTTCACGCCTTCGATCTCGAGCGCGTCGCCGCCCTGGACGGCGGGAGCCGCCCGATCACCCTGACGGTGAGACGAGCTCGGAGCGGCGAGAGCCTCGAGTGCCTGGACGGGACGACTCGCGTCCTCGACCCCGCGGACATGATCATCGCCACCGGCGATGTCCCGATCAGCCTGGCCGGGGTCATCGGCGGCACCTCGACGGCCATCGGCGACACCACCCGCTCGGTGCTCCTGGAGGCCGCCAACTGGGAGCCGACCGCGATCCGGGCCACCTCCCGTCGCCACGCCATCCGGACCGACGCCTCCGCCCTCTACGACAAGGGGTTGCCCGACGATCTCGCCCCGCTCGCGCTGGGGAGGGCCGCCGCGCTGATCGCCTCCATCGCGGGGGGGCACGTGCTGAGGGACCCGATCGACGAACATCCCTCGCCCTTGCCGCCTCTGGAGCCCGTCGAGGTGACGGGCCAGTGGCTCGGAGCGCTGCTCGGCTATCCCGTGGACATCCACGAGGCGTCCAGTGCCCTGGCCCACCTCGGCTTCGCCGTGGAGCAGGAGGGGGACCGGCTCACCGTCCATCCTCCGTACTTCCGTCGCGACGTCCGTATCCCGGAGGACATCGCCGAGGAGGTGGGCCGCGGTCTCGGCTACGCCCGCCTGCCGAGCACCCTGCCCGGTCATCGCACCGAGGTCCGCCAGCTGGCCTCCGAGGCCCCCGTGGATGACCGGGTGCGCGACGTCTGCGTCGGGGCGGGGTTCGACGAGGTGCTCCCCTATGTCTTTCTCCGATCCGAGGCCGCCGGCTGGCTGCCCGGTCTCGGCGAGCACCGGCAGCCGATGCGGCTGCTCAACCCGCTCAGCGACGAGATGACCCACCTGAGGGTGAGCCTGCTTCCGGGGCTCTGTCAGGTGCTGGCGCTGAACCAGAGTCGCGGTGTCTCCGGCGCGGCCGTCTTCGAGCTGGGGCGTGCCTTCTGGGAGGGGGAGCGTGACGGTCTCGCCCCCGGCTCGACGCCCGACGGCGAGGACCTCAAGCTCCCGCCGCTCCCCGCCGAGCCGCTCCTCCTGGGGCTGGTGACCCACGTCGANNGGACTTCGCACCGGACGCGCCGCCTGGGTCCATGCCGGCTCCCGCCGGGTCGGTCTGGTCGGGGAGCTGGACGCCGGCACCGCCGAGCGGTTTGAGCTGCGCGGACGGATCGCCGTCGCCGAGCTGAACCTCGAGACCTTCACCGGCCGGGACCACCGCCTTGCCCAGTACCGGCCCGTGCCCCGGTTCCCGGCGGTCACCCACGATCTCTCGGTCACCGTCCCCACCCCCGAACGGGCGGGTGACGCCCTGGCCGTGGTGCGGGAGGCGGGACGGCCCCTTCTCGAGGCGGTCGAGCTGCGCGACGAGTTCCGCGGAAGCCAGATGGGGGAGGGACGCAAGGGTTGGACCTTCCGGCTCACCTTCCGGAGCCCCGAGCGCACCCTCACCACGGAGGAGGCGCAGGCGTCGCAGGACGCCGTCGTCCTGGCCCTGCGCACACGCTGCGGAGCCGCGCTCCGCTCCTAGGAGCGCCGGCGGAGCGAC
>PLAK01000022.1 GCA_003134115.1 Candidatus Changshengia sp. | reverse complement strand
GTTGCCTTAGGTACCTGGCGGCCTGTATGCCTGCGAGTCCCACGGCAAGTTCCGGGATTCCCCAGGCCACTTGGGCGACGCCTTGAGGATTTGAGTGATGGGTGACGAAAGAAAGGAGAGCGAAGATCAAGCTTGAGGCGCCTGCGTAGACCACGAATATGGACACGATCAGCAGGAGTGTCGAAAGAGTTCGTCGACTCGCCTGCACGCGTCCTTTGCTGGCCTGGTCTCGCGCTCGGTCCGGACCCCACGCCAGTCTCATCAAGCCGACGCCACCCGCGAAGAAGATGAGGCCACACACCACCCCCCCCAACCCCAGGGGAAAGCCGGACACATCGCCTTTGACCATAGAGAACATGGCGCCCAGGAGCCAGAACAGCCCCGCGAACCCCAGAACCACCGAAGCAGCCATCAGCAGCCCGTTGCCGCCTTCTCTGGCTAGTCTCAACATAGGTCTCCTTGAATGGGCGATGTCGGTCGCCGCGTGCCGCAGGAGGGTACGCAGCCTGGATTCATCGATTTCCGATCGCGGCTCACTCATCATCCGCACCCATGTAGCCAGCTCCGATGAAATCCCGGAGGCGGTGGCGGCTCTCGCGCAACTGGTTCTCCACCGTTTTCGCGGAGCAACCCACCGTATCGGCGATAGCCTGGGTGCTCTGGTCCTCGAGGTAGGCAAGAACGGTGCAGGCGCGCATTCTTGGAGGTAGGCGACGCAGTGCCTGCACGACGTCGACGGTCTGGCGGTCCCAGATGCCGTCCGGGAGATCCGTGGTAAGGAGATGGAGACGGCCTAGCTCACCGCGTATCCGTGCCCGCTGTCGCGAGGCCAAGCGGACGGCCACGGTCCTCAACCAGGGCCAGACAGGGTCGCGAAGGTATCCAGGCTCCCTCCGCTCACGCTGCAGCGCCTCTGCGAAGACCGATTGGGCGAGGTCCTCACCGGCCGTTCGATCTCCGGCGAGGAGGGTGCAGGTGGCTAGGAGGTGGTCCAGCTCTGTCTCGTAGATAGCCTGGACACGATTCCGGGGAGCATCCAGCCCCGGCTCAGAACGAGACATCCTCAGAGACCCTTGGGATTCGGGGTACGTATCTCCCACATCACCTTATTGCCACGAGTATCCGGCAAACCCCTAGTGGAGTGTGCGGATGACGCCCTGCTTGAACACGTCATGGTCAGGGGCAGCGCCCATTTGCTCGTTACTGGAGACAGAGGGGGTATTGGCCTGGGATGGCTCCGGCTGGTGGCGGGCGGCGGCACGCCCGGAGGCGTGGGCGCGCGCGGTGAGCAAAGCGGTGCTAAGGGGCGCTCCCCCCTGCCCCCCCTGGCGAGAGGGTACCCAAGGCGCGGAGGAGCCCGTCGAGGGACGCCAAGACAGCTTGTTCACGGCCCGGCCGTGCGGCCGCCCCGTTGCCCCGACGCCGTGCCGCGCGTGGTTCCTCGCTCTGAGGGGCCTTCAGCCTTCTGGGGGCGGGATCTTAGAAGTGCCCGAAGGCCTTTCCGTGAGAAACAGGAGGGCAGCCTGGTAACGACGGATGCGGTCGTCGACTTCCGGCGAGCGCTCGCCGGCCTTGTTGTTCCTGAGATTGTCGTGGAGGTCGGCGATCTTCACCCGGATGGCGGTAGCGTCGGTGGCCACGCGTCTGATGTATGTCGAGTACTCCTCACCCTCGCGGCGTGTCAGACAGTCCAGGGTTCGGAGCATGTCCGGTGGGATTCCCTCGCGCTCGAGCTGCTCCAGGGTGATCTCCGAATCCTCTACCACGTCGTGGAGCACGGCGGCGACCCTGGCGCTCTCGCCATCGACGGCAGCCATGACGCGGAGAGGATGCAGGACATAGGGCTCGGGCTCCGGCGACGGGTAGAGCTGACCGCTGTGGGCGCCCACGGCGATAAGGATCGCCCGATCCAGGAGGGAGGCCGGTGGCTTCATCCCTGGGACATCCTAACGCCGGCTGCGCTGGCGCCCGAGACGGAGTCGGGCCCGGAAACAGCCCCAGCCAGGCGGATGCGTTCTCTTGCCAGAGGCTGCCAGCGTGTGTGAAAGGTCAACTGAATTCCGGGCAACGACGCTGGTCGCCGACCGGCTCGGTTGTGCGGATCGGGGGGGAGCCGATCACTGTGAGGCGAACTGTACGAGCTTGGTGCCCAGGCATACGAACGAGTAGGTCGTCCCCCCCTCGATCACGCTGCCGCTTGACTGACTGGGAGCGGACGACGAACTGGAGTCGCTGCCAGTCTCGCTAGCGCCTCCCCCGGCAGCGACGTTTCCCAACCAGGTCCAGATCGGGGTGGAGCTCTCAACCCCCTGGGGCATGCATTCGACGACGGGCCCTCCGAGCAGGACCAGAAGGGAAAGCGGTACGAGGCCCAGCGTGAGCAGGAGGGCGGTGCCCACGCGCGAACTCGGGGTCGAGTTCACCTGAACTCTGTGCGCGCGGCGGTTCACCAGTAGGAGGAGTACCAGGACGGTCGGAACGATGAACAGAACGCCTATCGCCAGGAAACCGTAGATCAGAATCAGGGTGACGAGTGGCGCGAGCCACGGCGTGACCTGGCCCCGCAGCACCGCCATGGCTCCACCAAACGCCGTCAGAAGAGCACACAGGACGCCAACGACGACAACCGCGAACGGCATGACATAGGCAGGCTGCTGCCAGCGGATCCCGAGGACGATCGCCAGCAGGACCGCGAGAACGGAGGTTGCGAGCGCGAGTATTCCCGCGGCCAAGCGCTGGGTGCGCCGAGGACCTACTGCGGGAGGTTGGCTGGCCGGGGCCGAGCTCACCGGCTCACCCGCCGACGCCATGGACGCGGAGGTGCTCGCGCAAGCCGCGCGGTCGAAAACCGAAGGTGCGGTCCACCGCGTCGAGCTCGGTGGTGTTGTCGAAGGCGAACAGCTCCAGGGTCGCCGGGGTGAGCGGCGGATGGGACATGACCGCTGAAAGCAGGCGAGCCTGGAGACGGGCCAGCGGCATGGGCAGGGGCAGGATCATCCGGCGCTTGCCCATCGCCTCGGCAATGGCC
>PLAK01000086.1 GCA_003134115.1 Candidatus Changshengia sp. | reverse complement strand
ACCTCTACCTCCCCTACGGCCCCGCGCTCGAGGACCCCACGCGCCTCGGCGACGCTCTCGACGCGATCAAGAAGGCGGGGAGATCGCTGAACGTCGACTTCGTGCGGGTGGAGCCGGACCTGGTGGTGGCCTCCACCGCGATGGCGCCAGCCGCCGCGGAGCCCGCGGACGACGCACCCAGGGTTCCGGACCCGGCGCTCGCCAGGGCGGGCGCCGCGACCAACCGAGAGCTCGCCGCGGTGGCCGCCGCGACCGAGGCGGCGCTCGCCGCCCGGGGAGCGGTGCGGGTCCGCAGCGTCCAGCCCCAGCACACCCTGGTCCTCGACCTCCATCGCTCCGAGGAGGATCTGCGCGGCGAGATGCTCTCCGGCCGCCGTCGCAGCATCAACGCCGCCACCAGGAAGGGCATCTCCGTCCTGCGCACGCGGGAGGCGGTGGAGGTCGAGGAGTTCCTCCGATTGATCCACAGGACGGGTGAGCGCAACCGCTTCGACCCCCACCCCGACGAGTACTACCGGAAGGTGTGCACCACCCTCTTTGGCCTCGGGGCGGCATCCCTCTACCTGGCCAAGGTGGAGGGCGTGAGCGTCGCCGGCGTCATCGCCTTCGAGTCGACGTCCACCGGGTACTACGCCCACGCCGCCGACGACCCCGAGCGCTCGCGCCAGATCGTCGCCGCCGCTCCGCTCGCCTGGCAGATCGTGCGCGACTGCCGGGCCGAGGGGCGGACCGCGTTCGACTTCTGGGGGGTGATCCCCGACGACTCGACCGATCACCCCTGGGCCGGGTTCAGCCGGTTCAAGAAGACCTTCGGGGGCACCATGATCACCCGTCCCGGAACCTTCGACCTGCCGCTCCGCCCGCTCCGCTACCGTGCCTACCAGGCCGCCCGGGAGATGCGAGGCGTACGGCGCGCGGGCCGCCGCAGGGCCGACCAGTGAGACCCGCCACCTGATGAGACCGGCCACCCCCGCCGAGATCGATCGCTGGGACGATCTCGTGCTCTCCAATCCGGATGGCGGCAACATGCTCCAGACCCGCGCCTGGGGTGAATTCAAGCGCAGCTGGGGCTGGCGGCCCGCCTATCTGGTCTCGGACGACCCCGCGATGCCGGTGGCGGCGCTCTTTCTCCGCCACCATGTCCCCGGGCTCGGCTGGCTCTGGTACGCCCCCAAGGGGCCGGCCGCCTCCTCGGTGGATCACTTGGGCCAGATGCTCGCCTCCCGCGACGCCTTCCCGGGTGCCTTCTGCGTCCAGGTGGAGCCGGAGCTGGCCGACACCCCGGCCAACCGGCTCGGGCTCACCTCGCTCGGGCTCCGCAAGGCCGAGGACGTCCAGATCTCGCGGGCCACGGCGATCGTCGACCTGGCCCCCGACGAGGACGCCCTGCTCGCCTCCTTCAAGCCCAAGACCCGGTACAACATCCGGCTGGCGGGCCGGCGCGGGGTGATCGTCGAGCCGGTGCCCTGCGACGAGGCCGGGGTGACCGCGATGTACGGGCTGATGGCAGCGGCCTTCCAGCGGGCCGGCTTCCCCCTCCGCGCCCAGGCCTACTACTCCGGCTACTGGCGGCTCTTCGAGGCGAGCGGCCAGGGTCAGCTCTTCCTCGCCCGGCTGGGAGAGGAGGTGCTGGCGGGCGCGTTCGTCATCCACCTCGGGGATCGGGGCTGGTACAAGGACGGTGGTTCGTACACCCAGCGGCACGAGGTCATGGCCCCCCACCTGGTCCAATGGGAGGCGATGCGGTGGCTGCGCGCGCGCGGGGTCCGCAGCTACGACCTCTTCGCGGTGCCGAGCCGGGAGCAGCTCGCGACCGGCGACCATCCCCTCGGGGGTCTCCTGCAGTTCAAGGCGGGCTTCACCGCCGACATCCGCGAGTTCGTCGGGACCTGGGAGCTGGTGCTGGACGAGCGCCGCCACCGGCTCTGGAAGCGGGCCGGCGAAGCCCTGGTCCGGCGGCTCCGCTGGCGGGTCCGGGGCGACCTGCTGTACTGACAGGCCGCCCGGCGCCATAGTCGGTTGCCCGCCCTGAGGGCGCGGGGCCCTCAGGGCCCAGGGTGTCTAGCGCTGGTGCCAGATCCGCTTCATGACCACCCGGGCCAGCTTGTCGGGATCGTGGTGGGAGCTGACCGCGGTGCTGACGACGTCGGCGAGGATGTAGCGGACCGGGAATTGCTGGGCCCGCTGGCGGTCGAAGCTGACCCGGCTGACGCCGGCGCGGCGGGCGGAGGCGGGGAGCGGCGGGGTGACATTGCTGTTGACCACCACGTAGTCGAAGAGGTTGCTGCCGATATGGGCCTGGATGGCGTCGAGGTGCTCGCTCACCGTGAAGCCGAAGGTCTCGCCGGGCTGGCCGGCCAGGTTGCAGACGTAGACCTTGACCGCGGGGCTGGCCCGCAGCGCCTCGACCATGCCGTCCACCAGCAGGTTGGGGAGGATCGAGGTGTACAGCGAGCCGGGACCGATGATCACCATCTCGGCGTTGAGGACGGCGGCCTCCGCCTCGGGGTTGATCGGCGGCGCGTTGGGCTCCAGGAAGACCCGGTCGATCCGGCCTTCCCCGAGCGGGACCTTGGACTCCCCGACCCGGAGCTCCTCGCCCGCCGTGGCGCAGAGGACGACGTCGGTGAGCGTGCTCGGGACGATGGCGCCCCGGACGGCGAGGACGCGCCCCGACTCCCGGATGGCGTGCTCGAAGTCGCCGGTGATCTCGGCCATGGCCATGATGAAGAGGTTGCCGAAGGAGTGGCCGCCCAGCTCGCCGTCGCCGCTGAAGCGGTGCTGGAAGAGCTCGGTCATCAGCGGCTCGGTCTCGGCCAGGGCGGTCAGGCATTGCCGGAAGTCCCCGGGAGGCAACACCCGGAACTCGTCACGCAGCCGGCCGCTGGAGCCCCCGTCGTCGGCGACGGTGACGATGGCGACGATGTTCCCGGTGTACTTCTTGATGCCGCGGAGGAGGGCCGACAACCCGGTGCCGCCGCCCATCGCGACCACCCGCGGTCCCTTGGAGAGGAGGCGGTAGGCGTAGAGCTGCTGGACGAACCCGCCCTCACCGGGGCCCCCAGGCAGGAAGGGCCCGAGCACCGACTTGCCCAGGAAATAGAAGCTGATCCCGATGATGGCCACCCCGAGGGCCAGGAAGAGGATTCCGCGGACGGAACGGGGGAGGAACTGGAGGGTGAGGTCGGAGACGAAGTCGGGGAACCTGTAGTTGGCGTAGTAGATGTCGCGCAGGACATAGCCGATGGCCAGGGCCACCATCACGATCCCGACCATGAGCAGAAGCAGCCAGCGCTTCACGTGGAGGCCGGGGGTGAGCAGCCGGGTCAGGTTCTTCCCGGGTCGAAGCCGCGCCATCATCCTTCGGCCCGGATTCTCCCACCCCCGCACCGAGAGCGGCTCAGGGATCGAGGGCGGGATCACCGAGGGGAGTGCGCCCGTATAACATCCCGGCCATGAGCCAGCCGCCCGATCAGGCTCAGGGGACGGAGGCGACCGGGGGGGCGTCGTCTCTCGATGCCGCGCGACCGCGGGATCTCGGAGTGCGGGGGGCCGTGGCGGCCTTGCTGCTCCTCCTGGTGGCCGCCTTCGCGAGCCGGCTGATCTTTGGCCTGCACGTCGGCCTCGACGGTGACGAGTCGACGACGGCGTTCACCGCCCTGAGGATCACCCAGGGGCACCTGGCGCTGATGGAGGCCGACCAGCACTATCAGGCGGCCCTGGAGAGCTACATCATCGCGCCCTTCGTCTGGCTGCTCGGCCCCACCGCGCTCGCTGTCCGGGTACCCCTCGCGCTGGTCGGGGCCCTCTTTGTGCTGGCCCTCTACGACCTCGGGCACACGATCTTCCACCGCCGCAGCGCGGGGCTCCTGCTCGCCGGCGTCGGTGCCGTCTTCCCCGTCTTTGAGCTGATCTGGTCGATGAAGGCGCGGAGCGGATATGCGGAGACCATGCTCTTTGCCGTGGTCTGCCTCTGCCTGGCGGTCCGCATCGGCTGGCAGCCGCGGGGCGACCGGTTGCGCAACTGGATCCTGCTCGGCCTGGTGGCCGGCATCGGCTTCTGGAACGATCTGCTCCTCGCGGTGCCGCTGGCCCCGGTGGCCGTGGCCCTCCTCTGCCGCGCGCCGGCGCTCGGATGGAGGAGGACCCTGCGCGGGGTGGGAGCTGCACTGGGCGGCGTGCTCGTGGGCTTCTCCCCGTGGCTTGCGTACAACGCCACCCATCACCTGGCCTCACTCCAGAATTTGCCCAGCTACGCGACCTCGATCCCGCACGCGGTCAAGGGGCTGGTGGAGCAGGAACTGCCGATCTTCGCGGGGACCTCCTCGGAGTGCGGCAGCAACACCGTGACCCCCTGGGTCGCGTGGATCGGCCTGGTCGCCCTGGCCGCGGCCGTCCTGTGGCTGCGGCGGAAGCCGATCAGGCGCCTGCTCCGGGGCCACGTCAGCTCTGTGGAGCCGGTGGAGATGATGCTGGCCATCGCGCCGGTGGCGGTGGTCGCGGTGGTCGGCGGCCGGTTCAACGGCGTGCCGTGCGAGCCCCGCTATCTCCTCCCTCTCGCCATTCCGCTCGCCCTGGCCCCCACCCTGGTGCTCATGGTCAGGTCGCGCTGGCGACTGGTGGCCGCCGGGCTCGGCATCGCCTACCTGGTCATCGCCGCCTTCACCGCGTCTGGCCCCACCGTCGACGCCCTGCCCTACACGACTACCGGTGCGCCCATCCCCCTGAGCAGGACCCAGATCGTCACCGATCTCGAGGCACGCCACGTGACCATCCTCTTCGGCGACTACTGGGTGGCCCGGCCCATCCTCTACCTGAGCGGGGGCCGTATCGATGCCGCCGTCTACAACGGGCCGATCGCTTTCCCCTCGGTCCAGGCGGCCGCCGAGGCGTCGCGCGATGCTGCATGGCTGTTCGTCGATGGCGACACCAACATCGGGACCTTTCAGGCGCTAATGCGCGCCACGGGAGTGACGTCGAGCGAGGTCTCC
>PLAK01000168.1 GCA_003134115.1 Candidatus Changshengia sp. | reverse complement strand
GGCTCCGACGAGATGCTGCGGTTCTCTACCGACTATCCGCACTGGCACTACGACGGCACCGACGCGATGCCGGACGGCTTGCCCGATCACCTGCTGCGGAAGATCCTCACCGACAACGCCCTGCAAACCTATTCAAGACTCACACGGTAACCAGAGGAGCCATCCGATGAACGTCACCGTTGCGGATCGCCGTCCCGACACCACCAACCAGTCCCGCCTGGGCATCGTTGATTGCGACGTGCATCCCTACACCAAGTCGCCCGCCGACCTGGACCAGTTCCTGTCCGAGCGCTGCCGCAAGCATCGCCAGGAGATCGGCGGCCGTTCGCGCGCCCCGTTCTCCAACGCGCCGAACTATCCGCGCATGTCGCCGTTCACCGGCATGCGTATCGACTCCTATCCGAAGGACGGCACGCATCCCGGCTCCGACCTCCAGATGATGCGCGAGCAACTGCTCGACCTGTTCGACGTTTCCTACGGCCTGATGATGCCCCTGCTCGGCCGCGGCTCCGACGAACGCAACGTCGAATTCGGCGCCGCGATGGCGACCGCCGCGAACGAATGGGAAGCGCAGGTTTGGTGCGACGCCGAGCCGCGCCTGAAGGCCGGCGTCCAGATCCCCCTCGAATACACCGAAGCCGCGATCAAGGAGATCGAACTCCGCGCCGGCGACCGCCGCTTCACCCACGTCATGATCCCACCGCGTGGCCTGGAACCGCTGGGCCGCCGGCGCTACTGGCCGATCCTCGAAGCCTGCGCTGCCAACGGCTTTTCCATCGCATTGCATCTTGGCGGCACCAGCGGTCACGCATCGACCGGAGGCGGCTGGCCGTCCTTCTACCATGAAGAGCACCCGTCCTATCCGCAAAGCAAGGAGGCCCTGGTCACCAGTCTGGTGATCGAGGGCGTGTTCGAACACATTCCCAATCTCCGCGTAGCGTTGGTAGAAGGCGGCTTCGCCTGGCTACCCTCGCTAACGTGGCGCCTCGACAAGCAATACAAGCGCCTGCGCGATGAGGTGCCCCACCTGATGCGTCTCCCGTCCGAATACATCCGCGACAACATCTGGGTCACCACCCAGCCCATCGAGGAACCCGAACGCCCCGAAGATTTGCTCGCCACCTGCGAGTGGATCGGCTGGGACCGCATCATGTTCTCCACCGACTATCCGCATTGGGACCAGGACGATCCGCGCTACGCCTTCAAGGTCCCGCTGCCGGAAAAGCAGAAGCGCATGCTGTTCCGCGAGAACGCCCTGGCTTTCTACGGGCTGGAGTAGGTGGGACGGGTTGGAGTAAGTGGGACGCGTGCGGTGACACGACGGCGGCGCCAGCGTCCCAGTGTCATGGTCGGCGCAGGCCGACCATCCACGACTTTGATGCGTGGCGCAGCGAAAGACGTGGATGGCCGGGACAAGCCCGGCCATGACACATAGTGTCCCGCCACGTTGTCGCCACCGTTGACGAAATCGCCCCCGGCACGTGCAAGATCGTCGCCGTGTCCGGCCGCGAGATCGGCATCTACAACGTCCACGGCGAATTCCACGCCCTGGTAAACCGCTGCCCGCACGAGGGCGCCGCACTCTGCCTCGGCCCGATCCTCGCCCGCTTCACCGCGGATCGCCCTGGCAAATACCGCCTGACCCGACATGGAGAAATGCTGCGCTGCCCCTGGCACGGTTGGGAATTCGACATCAAGACCGGCCAATCCTGGTGTCACCCCGAAAGCGTCAAGGCCCGCACCTATCCGGTCGAGGTGGTAGCCGGCGAAGCCCTCGCCAAAGGCCCGTTCGTAGCCGAGACGGTGCCAGTCAGCGTCGAACAGCAATATGTTGTGGTCGAGATGTGACCCTTGATGGGTTCGAATCTCTGAACAACGCTCAAGAAAATTTCACCGCAAAGACACAAGGGCACAAAGATCGGCAGTTTGAATGAACTTCGTGCCTTTGTGTCTTCGTGGTGAACCTGCTTACTTTCTTACCACCCAATGGGGAGAAAACACGCAATGGCTGACAGCCCACTCCGCGCCAAAGGCCGAGCGATGCGTCGCAAGCTGATGGGCGACGCCTACGCCGACAAGCTCGAAGAGTGGCTGGAGGCCTCGCACGGCAAGGTGCGGGCCGACGTGGTGCACGATAACCACCTTGTCCCTATGGGCTTCGGTGGTGACGAGCGCACGACGCGCCGTGCGGTCGCCGCGGCCAAGGAGGCCTATGACCTCGGTCACCGCCGCACCTACCGACCGTGGGTGCCCGAACCAGGGATGTGGGCGCAGTACGACTGGGCCAAGGGCCCCGAAGTGTGCGGCCGGCCGGCGTGTCTGTTCTGTGCCTGGGTGGCCTGGAGCCGGTTCCGGGTGGTGATCCCCACCTGGGACCGCACCCTTCCCACCACATTGGCGTGCGTCGACGCCATGTTGCGCCGTTTCGGGGCGGCACCGACCTACCTACTCACCGACAACGAGCGGGTCGTCACGAGCGATCGGGTGGCCGGCATCGCCGTGCGCCATCCCGTCATGGTGGCTGCCGCCCGCCACTACGGGCTCGTGATCGAGACCTGCGTCCCCTACGACCCCGAGACCAAGGGTGGGTCGGAGTCCAGTGTCAAGATCGCCAAGGCGGACCTCGTGCCTACCGAAGCCAACTTGTTGGACGACTACAGCAGCTTCGGCGCCCTCGTGAACGCCTGCGACGGCTTCTGCGAGGTGGTGAATGGCCGACCCCATTCAGAGACGCGCCGCCCACCTAAAGAGATGCTCGCCGAAGAGCGCGCCCGCATGCACCCGCTCCCGAGCGAGGCCTTCACCGCCGCCCTGGGCGAGACCCGCATAGTGAGAGACGACCGCACCATCCGATTCGGCGCCGTGCCCTACTCCCTGCCGAAGACCTGGATCGGCCAGGAGGTGTGGTGCAGGGTGCAAGGTGAGCAGCTGGTGGTGGTGGGCCGAGGTTCGTCCGGCCTCGAGGAGATCTTCCGCCACGAGTTGTCCACGCCGGGGAACCCCCGCATCCTCGACGAGCACTACCCTGAGTACCCGCCTGGCAACGGGCCGAAGATCCGCCCCTTACGCCCGAAAGACGATGCCGAACGTGCCTTCCTGGCGCTCGGCGACGGCGCCGAGCGATGGCTGCGGGAAGCGTGCGGGACCGGGGTGGCCCGCATCCGCTCCAAGATGGCAAAGGCCGTCGAGCTGGCGGCTCTCGTGGGCACGACGCCGGTGGACCGGGCCCTCGGCATGGCAGCTCTCGCCGGCCGCTTCGAGGACGGCGATCTCGCCTCTGTCGTGGACCACCTGGGACGGCGTGATGCCGTCGAGGACCTCGTGTACGCCGACGAGGCGTACTCGGCCCAGCCCGGTACCTCCTCCTGGGAGGGTTTCGGGCGATGATGCACCCACCGACCTACATCGAAGGGCCGCTCCGTCACCACGAGCTGAGCGAACTGGCCGATCTCATGGACGACCTCGATGCCTTTGTGACCACAGCCGAGCACCTGCCCGAGGACCTGCGCATCCGCATCAGGTGGTGGGCCCTGCGGATCGAGAACGCCCGAGCTCGGCGATGAAGACCCCCGAGCCGCCCCCGCTCGGAGACGAGCTCTCCCAGCTGCTGAGACGCATGCGCCTGCCTTACATGCGCTCGGCTGCCCCCGAGGTGATCGCCACGGCCAAGGCACAACGGTGGGACCCCGCCGAGATGCTGCGTGTCCTTCTCGCCGAGGAGGTCGCCGGCCGGGACAGGGCCACCCGCGCCCAGCGACGGAGGGCGGCCGGGCTTCCCGCCGGCAAGACCTTCGACAGCTGGATCGAGGCCAAGTCCTCCATCCCCGTGCCCACTCAAAGCGCCCTTCGGACCCTCGAGTGGGTCGGCCGGGCAGAGAACCTGGCGATCTGCGGCCCGTCGGGCAGCGGCAAGTCGCACTTTTGCGAGGCAATCGCCCATGCTGTCATCGACGCCGGCATGCGGGTGAGCTGGTTCAGCCTCGAATCGCTCACGGCCACCTTGGCGCGCGCCAAGATCGACGCCTCCGTCAGCCGGGTCGTCTCCCGCATCTGCCGGGCGGACCTGGTCGTGGTCGATGACATCGGGATGCTGCCCGCAGGAGCCGATGCCGCCGAGGCCTTCTACCGCGTGGTGGACGCCGCTTACGAGCGGCGCAGCCTGGCCGTTACCTCGAACATCCACCCCTCCGGCTTTGACACGATCATGCCGAAGTCGATCGCCACAGCCGCGGTCGACCGGTTGTTGCACCACGCCCACCTCGTTGCCACCGAAGGTCCCTCGGTGCGCCTCGAAGAAGCTCTCGCCGGCGTCGGTGTCGTCGCCCTCACACCAAGCGAGTCGCTAAGAGCCACATCGCCGGCAGCAAACCAAATGCGTAACGCTTCGCCAACCTGGCTCGGGGAGGGGACTTCATGACGACCGCCGACAGCAACGAAATGCGTGACGCTTCGCCTGCGCCGGTGAGGAAGGGCGTGACGTGCGCCAGCTGTGGCACCTTCAGACTCATCGCCATCGAAGGGCTCTTCTCCAACCCCACCGTCGGTTCACCGCAGCGGTTCTGCTCACCTGCGTGCCGACAGGCTGCTTGGAGACGCCGGCGGGCAGGAGTGGCCGAGGACGTCCCCAGACAGACAACCGGTGGTCGCTCCCGCAATCTGCGAGCGGGCGCCGGTGCCGAGCAGCACGAGCTGTAGAGGTCGGCGCCTCGGCCGCCCACTTGGAGAACTGCTG